>JBBPZJ010000421.1:0-20970 GCA_038199395.1 Chitinophagales bacterium | reverse complement strand
AGTATTAGAAGGTTTGATAGAGCGTGAGCGACGAATGAAAAGCCCGTTAGAAAGAGCTCCAGGTAATAGCAATACTAAAGGAGGCTTCTTATTAAGTTGCAATTTTGCAATAAAAAAAACACTTTTTTGGGAAATAGGTGGCTTCGATGAAAATTTCAAATATCCTCATATGGAAGACTATGACCTTAACCACCGAATTGCAGCCAATCGCAAAAAAAGCTGTTATGCTGATGTAACTTGCACAGCATTTTTATACCGTTTTCACGATAACTATTATCATCGATAAATACCGTTCGGCAAAAAAAGGAATAGTAATTATAGGGAGGAGGATTAGAGTAATTCTAATAAGAACACTGTTTCTACTTCACCCGATTAACATTTCTCGCAGCCATTCTAATACTTCGAAAATCTACACTCCAGGTAAGAATATCCGATTTTTATTCGGTTCGCAGCAAATTTTCGCTTGTTTGCATCATTTAAAGTATTTACATTTCTTAGATCAGATAGGTTTGTGTTGTAAAAAAGTTGTGAGCTAAAATGACCTTGCATCCTTGTCACGCATATTATGTCATATTTTATTTGCAGCCATTTATCAATATTTGATCAAAAGAGATTTTATAGAAATGTCACTAGCCTAACTCCTATTAAAAATAAATCCCTAAAATGATGAAAAAGTCATGGAAACGTTTATCCGGTTTTTTATTTATCCTGGTAGCACTGAGCAGTGCGACACTGCCGGCGGGCAACACGCATAAGCTTTACATTTCGAATTATGAAAATGTACTAGGTACATCTATGGAAATAAAATTGCAGCCAATGCTGAGCAAATTGCGGCAAAAGCAGAAAATGCAGCACTGGCGGAAGTGGACCGGCTGAATGAAATTCTCAGTGGCTATGACCCTTCGAGCGAGTTCGGCAAATGGATGAAGGCGGCCAAAAAGCCAGTGGCGGTTTCTCCGGAGCTTTACGACGTACTTCTACTTTTTGAGCAGTGGCGGATTAGAAGCAACGGAGCATTAGATGCTTCTGCAGAAACAATTACTAAGATGTGGCGAAATGCAGCCAGGCAAAACCGGCTGCCAACGTCAGAGGAAACGGCACATGCAGTTAACATAGTACGGCAGCAGCACTATATCCTGAACGAGCAAAACCATACTGCTCAACGGCTCGACGAAGCGCCGCTGATCCTAAACTCATTCACAAAAAGCTATATAATGAACAAAGCCGCTAATGCTGCTTTGGCTACAGAAGGTGCGACCGGCGTGGTAGTAAATATTGGCGGAGATATCCTTATTCATGGCGAGCACACCGAACAGATACAGGTCAGCAACCCCAAAGCGGATGCAGAAAACGACCCGCCGCTAGTTCGTATGCAAATCAGCAACAAAACTATTGCTACCAGCGGCAATTACCGCCGTGGGGAATACATAGAAGGAACATGGTACTCACATATTGTTGACCCGCGTACAGGCCTGCCTGCTACCGGTGTGATCAGCGCGACGGTTATTGCTGACAAGGCCACTGATGCCGGCGCACTCGCTACTGCTTTGAACGTACTTAGTCCCGAAGAAGGCAAAGAACTTGTAGGATCAATACCAGGAGCAGAGTATATGCTGATTACCTCCGATGGAAGACAAATTGAAAGTGCAGGCTGGAAAAAGACCGAACTTGAAGAGACAAAGCCGGCAGTGGAAAATGTGCCTCTGGCTGCAAAAGACAAAGTTTGGGATCCTAATTATGAATTGGTCATCAACCTGGAACTGGCGACTATCGAAGGCATGCGGGTACATAGACCCTTTGTAGCGGTATGGATAGTTGACGCGGATAAAAAACCTTTGAGGCAAATCGCATTGTGGTATAATAAAGCAAAGTATCTCAATGACATGCGCTCCTGGTATAGTATTTACTACGATCAGTTATCCGCCGGCAGCAGTAATATCAGTTCAACGACAAGTGCAACGAGGTCGCCCGGAAAATACACTTTGAAATGGGACGGAAAAGACGACAATGGCAAATTGGTAAATCAAGGCACTTATACCGTGTTTATTGAAGCTGCACGGGAGCATGGAACGCACCAGTTGATGAGCCAGGAAATTACCTTAAAAAAGCCGCAGCATGTAGACATCCCCGGTAACACAGAGGTAGCTTCAGCCTCGTTGGATTACCTTAAGAAAAATAATGGAAACTAACATTCAATCGCAGCAGGCGATTCGGAAAGAACCAAAAAAGCCGAACTCAATATGGAAAAAGCGAACGGCTTCTGTTTCAAGGTGGTTACACGTCTACTTGTCGATGCTCAGTTTTCTTGTAGTGTTGTTTTTTTCGGTTACCGGGATTACTTTAAATCATGCTGAGTGGTTTGATGGCAAGCAAGTGGAAAAGAAGCTTACGGGAACTATGCCGGTCACATGGGTAAATCCATCCGATACAGCGCAAATAAAAAAGCTGGAGATTGTGGAGTTGCTGCGCAATAAGTATAATATCAAGGGTTATGTAAGCGATTTCCTGATCGAGACAGACCAGTGTTCACTATCCTTTAAAGGACCTGGCTATAGTGCAGATGTTTTCATAAGTCGTAACGATGGAAAGTTTCAGCTAACTGAGCTTCGTCTCGGTTTGATTGCAGTGTTGAATGACCTGCACAAAGGGCGTGACAGCGGGAAAGATTGGAGTTGGCTAATTGATATTTCGGCCGGATTCTTAACACTGGTATCCTTAAGCGGCATCGTTATGCTGTTTTTTCTCAAGAAAAAAAGGTTAAGGGGATTATTACTAATTAAGTTGGTGGTGCAATTTGCTATCTTATCTATTGGATTTGGGTTCCCTAGAATAGAGTAAATTAAAATCTAATCATCGGCAATCAAGACGGTGGTTTACCTTACAAAGAGTCATCAATCTCCCAACAAATTTTTCCCTGTTTATTATCATTTCAAAAAACTACCTGATTGATTTAATAACTTAGTGGTGCCAGATAAAATCGCCATTAAAAAGAATATTACCAGCACTACTAGGATTGACGGGGAAAAATATTCTTAAGAAGCAAAATCATTTACACTAAAATTCAGGTTATGCAAAAATTAAAGCGGCAGATGTTGTGCCTGATTCTAACTAACGTTTTCCTGCTGGCGTTCACTGTTTCAGCCATTGAATGCAAGGGCCAGTCAAAAACCAGAAAATTATTGCTTGCGCTTTCAAAAGCAAATCACACGCTGGCAATTGTAGATCCTGTAAGTTTAAAAATCATCAATCGAATTCCTGTTGGTGAAGACCCACATGAAGTTGTAGCTTCTTCAGATGGACGAACTGCATACGTTTGCATTTATGGTGGCGGCAGTTTGCATGAGATAAATGTTATTGATCTTGTTGCGCAAAAACCTTTGCAAAACATTGATACAAGACCACTCTTCGGGCCACATGATATCACGTTTGTCAATGGAAAGGCATGGTTTACTGCCGAAGGTTCAAAATCTGTTGGTCGGTATGACCCGGCAACCGGCAAGCTCGACTGGAGCATGGGAACAGGTCAGGACAGAACGCATATGATTTACGTTACTCAAGACGGCAAAAAGATTTACACCACAAATATTTCTTCCGGAACGGTCAGCATTCTAGCAGATACGTTGATACAGCCTGGTAGAACAGCGCCTCCAAACGCAAAACCAAGAGAGGATTGGGTGCAAACTATTGTCCCCACTGCAAGAGGTTCAGAAGGCTTCGACGTGTTGCCGGACGGTAGCGAAATGTGGACTGCTTCTGCGGAGGACGGTACCATATCTATTATTAATCTCAAAGAAAAAAAATTGGCAGCTAAAGTTGATGCAAAAGTATTAGGTGCTAATCGGCTTAAGTTTACGCCCGATGGAAAGCTTGCATTTATATCCAGTCTTCAAACAGGTGAGCTATCTATTTATAATATCAAATCACGGACAGAAGTAAAACGGCTAAAGGTTGGTCGTGGTGCAGCGGGCATTCTTATGGACCCTGACGGTTCACGTGCGTTTGTTGCCTGTTCACCAGATAACTACATCGCCATCATAGACCTCAAAACTCTAGAAATCACCAACCACCTGGATGTTGGCGGAGTACCTGATGGTCTTGCGTGGAGTGTTCGGGAATAAACCGGCAGACATTGTAAAAAACAAGGTTCTCCAATCATAAGAACTCCCAAGTCAATTATAGCTACTAATGACGCTTACTGAACCTAAGGTTAAATGGACGCTTTGCAGTTTTTGGGTTAAAAAAAGGGAACAACAGTTTTGCCTCCTGAAAGATTTTAGCGGATTTTTTTGTTACCGGTGGAATGATTAGGCGAGATTGACCTAAAAGTTGTAGACTCTTACTTTTATAAAATAGGATCTTTATCTTTTAAAATTGATAAATCAATTCCCTGTTCTCCCGGTTTACCTCCGTTTCCGTTTTTATCATATATTATAACATCGTGGTCGTATCCCAGGTCGATGAATACTTTGCCGTCAATTATCCAACCTGTCCCTTTCAAAATGGCGCCGTTTGCCCGGAAGCTCCCTTTTAGTTCAAAATTTTCCTTCAGCTCAATTGTTACTAAATCCCGGTCATTCATATTTCCATACCGGCCTTCTATTTTTGCACCTAAAAATTTATAGGCTTCCGTCTTCTCTCCCACATCTTCTTTTCTCTCATTAGAAATTTGTACCTGAAGAGTATTAAAAACACTGGTTTCATCATTAGTCGCACTTCTCGTTTCATCAGTAAAAGGTAGTTTCTGCTTATTGAAGATATTTTAGCCAAAGTCCTTCATATAAAATTCAGGAAACTCAAATAATTCTTTAATTGCCACAATCTTATAGACGTACACGGCAGTTTCTGCATTTAGATTCATAGAAAAATAGTCACTTCCCTGTTTTTCTACCGTCTTAGTATATTTCCTATTCCAATATTGTATGCTGCTGCAGTTAAAACCCATGAAGAAATTTTAAATTTCTGTTGGATAGAAGTATAATATTCTCCCAGCAGGTAACAAGCGGCTCTTGTAGCCTTATCTATATCATTACGCTCATCAGTTAAGTCTGAAACAATAAGACCTTTTTCTCTTGCAGTATTAGGCATTAACTGCCAAAAACCTCTTGCTCCAACCGGAGATTTTGCATTTAAAATCCGCTTTCAACAATTGCCAAATATTTTAAATCTAATGGCAAACCAGTCGACCTTAAGTAATATTCAACCCTTGGAAAATTTTCTTTCGCTCTTCTTCTTAATTGCGGAAGATTTACGTTGGGTATTTGTTTTCTTATCACATCCATTAGCCTTGTAGAAACAAAATTGTCGCTTACAGGAATTTTTTCTCCACAAAAAAAATGTCATGGGCCCTTGCTTCACGAACTGAGAGTATGCAAAACAATAAAATAATTTTTAAGGCTAGTTTCCTATATGTTCTAAGAACGAAAGTCATAGCTAAAGCTTTGCCGTTTTGTACATGTTGTAAATATTTCCGGGAATATTAATCCTAAGTTTAATTTTTCTGGTCCGGTCATTTACTTCCATAATCACCTTATCGTTCGGTTCTACATTTACGGCTGCGTTTGCCACATATACAAGAGAGAATTCTTTCTGCGGCAATATTATTGGAAAGTCAGAAATGAATCTCTGATTTAGCTCGATAGAATTATTGTTCTTTTTAATGACCTTCAACTGCATCGCTCCGGTAAGAAAATCTGTTAAGCTGTTATTTTTGATTGAGATTTTTATAAATGCGTTACTACCATCGAAGGAAATGCTTTTACAAATTGCCTTAACGTAGTTTGCGCTATCAGATAAATTTAGATTAGAAGTATCTGAAAGTATCTTCTTACTAATGTCAAAATTTATAAATCTGTTTTTACGATCTACAGGGTCATATGTTTGGTCAGGCGGTGTCTGTTCGAAATTAATATCAGGATATTTCTTAACCAATTGGCTATGTTCGTAAGGTATCGCCTGTTCTTGATAAAAACTGTTTATAGTGCCGCTATTAAAATTTGTACCTGGGTCGGCGTTGCCCGCTATTGCACTGTTTGACTTTTTCTTCAATTCGTCAATTCTTTTCTGCTGTGCAGCAATAGTATCTTGTCTTGCTTTCTCTTGTTTTTGGCGAGCAGCTTCAATAATTGCATCCCTTTTTTGTTCTGCTTTACTCCGCTTTACCTCAGGCGCGGCGACTGCTGATGATTTTAAGGCGGCTAATGAGTCCATTTTACGTACCTCAGGCTCAATGTCGATAATTTTTTGCAAAGCAAATTCTCTGTCTGTTGGAAATGGATTTAGTGTAAGAATTTCTTTGTATTTTTCCAAGGCGTCGTTCCACTTCTTGGCAATTGTAGCGTTAATTGCATCTTCCCGTATTCTTATTATTTGTCTGCGTTGCTTTGCCACCTCTTCACGTTTTGCTCTTTCTTCTGCTCCTAAAAGAACTCCTTCTAAATAGACACTCATTTTAGTAGGATAAGTTTCTTGTGGCTTCAATTGCCCTGCTTCCTTATAGTAATCCTGCGCCTTTTTATATTCCAGTTTAGCAATTGCGGCTGCTCCTCTTTCAAGGCAACTGTCATATTTCGCCTCCAGTTCCCTTTGTTTTGCTATCTCTTCCAGTTTTTGGTATATCGCCTCAAGCTGCGTCTTCGCAAATGCTTCATCTGGTTGAAATGTGTGTGCTTCTTCAAAATATCCTTTTGCTTTACTCAAGTCATTGCTTGCAAGAGCTGCCTTCCCTTTTGATACTGCGATGGCATACTTTCTCTTTATTTCAATTTCTTCTGCCTGCTTCGCCTCTATTACCTCAATTGCTGCTATTCTATCTTTAGCATACTGCTCCTCTTTATAATTCAACGCTTGCTTGTAACTGTTTTTTGCCTCGGCATACTTCTTCATTTCAAAAGCCTTATCGCCTTTTTCAATTTGTTGATTATATATTTCGCCGTCTCGTTTTGCTTTCGCTATTTTAGCCTGCTCAGTTGCTACCTTCTGAGTTGAATCCGCAATAATCTGGTTGATTTTCCTGATTTGATCACTTATATACGGATCATCCCTAAGCAATTTTGCTTTCTTATACTCGGATATTGCGGAAATAAAATTTGCATTATTAAAAGCTTCGTTTGCATTATTTAATGCTTGGTTATAAGCTGCGTCTCTTTCTATTTTTATTTTAAGTGCAGCTTGTCCCCTCTGAAGATCCTGTATTTTAGCGTCTATTACTTTTATTTGATCTTTCGAATATTTATCTGTCGGTTTCAACTCAGCGGCAAGGGTAAACGCAGCTTTTGCATCTTCAAATCTGTTTTCCAAAAAAGCTTTTTTGCCAGCCAATACACTTTTTTGAAAAGCTGCTTCATTCTCACGTGCTTTATTTTCTGCATCCACATTTTTGAGAATTACTTGTATTTCCGCTATTTTTCTTGTTGCATAAGCATCACTTGGCTTTGTACTCAAAGCAAGGGCAAATAGCCCTTTGGCTTCCTCAAATTTTTTCTCCTTTAAAGCTTGATCTGCAGCGGCTATTTTCGTAATGTATTCCTTGTCTTTTTGCTGATTGTTTAGTATTTCATCTATGTCAGCAATTTTTTTAGTGGCTATTTTTTCGTCCGGTCGAAGTGCCACCGCTTTTTGATATAATTCTTTTGACTCAACATATTTTTTGTTCTGTAGAAGCGTAAATGCTTTAAGTAATATTTCATCGTAGCCCTCATCTTTCTTTTTTTCCGGGGCTGGTGGCGGTGTTGAAGCAGGAGGTCGTGGAGCCGGGTTTGTTGAGGATGAAATTTGAGCACCAGGTTTAGCCGGCTCTGGTGTGATCGGATTTGGATTAGTAGCAGCGACCGGGCTTGTGCTATTGTTTTTGTTACTGGACAAAACTGCTTTTGCGTGCTCATCCAATTTTTTTAAATTGTCCCAATCATGGTCTAACTCGTTAGCGGAAAGTTCGTCTTTGTAAACCAATATAAATCGGTGGTTTCGCTTGCCCTCTGTTACTTTTAAAATAGCTGGTTCCGGATTTTTAATTTTTGCCAGAATAGAAACCATGGAATTTTCAACTCTTTTGTTGAAACGAGTAAATGCCGACTCTTCACCGTAGTTACACACTGTGATGCTTGAAGGAAAATATAAAGTAGTTTGCTGGGTAGTGGAGGTGTAAACGGTGTCATCCTTTATTTCCTGCGATTGCGCCTGAATGCTTACAATTTTAAAAAATCCAATAGTTATACTTATAAGAATTCTATATTTTTTAGCGTTCATAATATTAATTTTTTCATTTAAAAATTTAGCGGTCAACCCACACTCCTAAAATGTTTTTCTTTTTCACTTTAACCTTAAACATTATGATGCAATCGTTTTCTTTCAACAGTTGAATTGCGTCTATTCTTCTTTTGCTATTACCTTTTACATCATTGTACAGTTCTTCAAAAGTTGTGTAATCTTTATCATTCCTTAAAACCTTAGTACCTCTGCCGTTGCATAGATAGTTATCGAAATCAGCAATAGGTTTGCCTCCCTTGATTACTTCCTCAAATGATTTTTGAAAATACTTCTCTGTTGCTTCTATAAAGTGTTTTTCGGCGGTTTTGGGTACTTCGGTTGCCGGTGTTTCAGAGGGAGGTGCTGCAGCAATCGTCTGTTGAGTTGCAGGCGCTTTGACAGCGTCTTCCTTTGGCGGTGGAGGAAGAACTTTAAAATTAAAATGCTTTGTTTCTAAGGGGCTGTTGCTATTATTTTGAATTGAGGACGGTTTTACAAGGATCTCCTTGGTATAGATTTTCTCTCGGTTATTGTCGAGTTTTAACTGTAAAGTGTATTTTCCTTCAGTCTTGAAATTAAAAGCTGCTATTTTTCCAACTTGAGTCTTATATTCATTTCTATTCAGAATTGACCATTCATAACTATCAGCCGTTGTGTTTGTCATGTACAAAGCCGCCTTGTTTGCCTCCGCTACGCCACTGCCAGTGATAAGGGCGGCCGAATTAGGCTGATCAAAATAATTACGAACAGCATTGGGTTTTCGGACATAGACAGTAGTTATACTTTCACATTTTCCATTTATTGTGGCTATAACATCGAACTTCCCATCATGAGTATAGTTATGGGTAATGATGGTACTTCCTCTTTCTTCTGCACTATCTCCAAAATTCCATCGAACGTTTTTAGCATCGCGTGTAGATATTGTAAACCGAATGTCTTCGCCTATTAGATAATGATCATTTGTATTACCCGAGAAACCTTTTGATGAGATACTGAATTCAATACACGGCTCATAAGTTACCTTTTTATACCCCATCAGGCCTATAGATAAAATAACAACTACTATCATTACCAGCCACACGGTTTTATCTAACCCAAAATAGTAAGACGTATTATATGATGAGGACTTCATAACTAATGCTTATTCATTTTCTGGTTTGTTGCAAATAATTAGTAACCATAAATTGACATTGTTGCAATTCACTGTTCATTTGTTGTACACGTGATTTAAGCTCTGCATTTTGTCTTGTTAGATCTCCAAATGTTGCATCTTTACCACTTGCATCTCTTAATTGTTTTTTTGCAATTTTCAACTCACGAAAATTGTTGACAATACTGGTAAACATACCTTTTTCAGGTAACGAGGTATCGCTTTTTACCAGTGCGTTCATGCTTTTCAGATTTTCATCTATGTCTCCATCAATTAGCTCAGATTGCGCTCCGGCAAGATTAACGCTGTCAAGAAGCCTCATCGTTGTTTCCATCTTATCTTCGAAAAGCACGGTCGAAACTCTTTGTTTTTCCACTACTGATGCGGCAGCTCTTAACTGGTCATTTTCTTTAAAAGGAACCTGCACACTAAAAAAAATAGCAGTTGTAATAACACCGACCGTAATAATAAACATCATTAAAAAATTTCGGAAAGCGCTATTTCGTTCTGATGAATTATGTGGCTTCATAATATTGCCTTTATTAAATAATAAATAAACTATTAGTAGATTCCAATTACATTATCCAAAAAAGCGACGTCGAACCGATTGGGGTTCGGCATTAATTTTTGTTGTTTCCTCTTTTATAAAAATCCGGTCTTTTTCAGGTAGCTCGCCTATAAATTCAAGTTTGCTAAGCGTTTTAAATAATTTGGAAGTCATCTCTACAAAAGGTCTTACGGCGTTGATGTTTTCATTGATGTCATTGTGATTATATCTGACCGTTGCAAGACCGGTTAAATGGTTTTCAAAGTCTCCCTGTTTTAACTCTGTCCACTTTATAAAATAATTCATCACTACTTCTTTTCCTGATCCTATACGCATGTCTATCGAGTTTTTTATAAGCCTTGCCAGGTTGGCAATTGTCACAAAAAGTGTAGCAGGAGATTCATATAAACTTGTAAAACGCAGCCTTGTAATGTTTTCACTTAAGAAGATCATGACGCGGTCACATAAAAACTTCACTAATTCCGCCAATTCATTTTGTTGATTTTTACGAAGTATGTTTTGAACTATTTCAACACAGGTTGTTTCTAATAGCCCGAGGTACTTATCTATATCGGCATAAAGAGAAACAAGGTCAGGATGAGCATTAACAGAAAAGCAAGGCGGAATGTAGTCACCATCAACCATTACCTCATACCCATTTACAACTACTTTACCTATCATTAATGCGTAAGGATTATTTGAAACCTGGCTAAACTGGTAGTCACTTACAGCCTCAATTGTATAGGTTGGTAACACAAAAGGGTATCGGGGTGGATCATCGTTGAGATCCGGGCTACCTGCAGGTCGCTTATTGTAAGGACTAACAATTAGCGCAATATAATATACTGCTTCTTCACCTGTTTTTTGAAAGGTCAGAGTAGTTGCCGGAATGCCGTCTGTTTCTGAATGGGCAGAATTAGATAATACAGGTAAGATGATTCTTACTCCTCCACATGTTATTGCATCGC
Organism: Chitinophagales bacterium; assembly: GCA_038199395.1. Classification (GTDB taxonomy): domain Bacteria; phylum Bacteroidota; class Bacteroidia; order Chitinophagales; family Chitinophagaceae; genus Segetibacter. Next base: position 10,061 of record JBBPZJ010000421.1, on the reverse strand, counting down.
AGGCAAGAACAGATACTCTTATTGTATTTTGATTATCTGCCGTGATTCTAACATTGAATGTTTCATCGCCGCTTGCAGGTGCCGGAAGAATGCCATATTTGATTGGTGAAATTTGAAGTGAAGCAATATCATTTAAACCAGCGTTCCAGGCATCATCCTGTGCAATAAAATGGCTTTTACTGATCTTCATTCCATCGATCCAATTAACAGGAAAATGTCTAATACTATCTCTCATAATAATTATACTCTTTACTTAAGACTTTCTTCTTCTGTTGCAATAAATACTTATCCTAAAAAGCGAAACTGCAACCTATTCCTTACCATTTATTGTGTAACACGTTCACAAATAATTACTGTGTTTTCTTTAATTTCATTGTTCCGCATTGATATTAAAGGGTCCAAAATAACTTTGCTTTCATACCATTTTTTTTTCATTTTAAAAAGCCATTCATTAGGTTCGTGTTCCTCATCAACATATTCGATCGGTGTTTCAGGATGCAGCTCGTTATAATCGTTAATAAAAAAGTAATAGAGCTCTCCAAGTTCAAAACCTTCCGGGGCTTTGGCTCTGAAAAATGTTCTCTTTAAATCAGTCCCTTTTTTTGCCAGTTCGAAACCAATTACCAGTAGTTTTTCTTTTGGATTTTCAGGCGGCAAATCTATCGTGCTATTAACGGGATAGTACCAGGTGCTATACACGGGAGAAGGGATACTGTACGCAGCTTCAAAAGTATAATAGACTAACATCGGTACAAAGAATGCCAGGGTACTCATCATCATCGGGTAAAACAAAAAATTCTGGCCTTTATCTTTTATAAAATATTGAAGCGAGGAAAAAACTACAATCGTAAAAAATATAACAGACAGAGCAAAAAAGGTTTCTGCTATAAATATTTTAGTGCGGCTTTCCCCTGAAGAGGTAAAATATTTTTTGTGGACAATAGCCATATGAAGAATACCAAACAATAAAAATATAGCGGCAAATACCCAAAAGATCGTAAAAAGATGACTGGTAATAAGTGTAGAGAGGTAAGCTGCAACAGAAGCAATAACAGAGGAAAAAGTGCCGTATATAACAGGCTTTTTGCCACTGCTTTCGAACGACTGCGCAATTTGTTTTACCAGAACCAGTAAAACAATTGACAGAGCAAGCAGGCTTCCCACATACATCCAAAAAAACTTAATCGCCATTTCTAAATTTTAAACTATTACAATGTATAATTCAGTGCACAATTTTTACCAACCTAACGAGAATGAATGCGATGGAGATTTAAGGAAGTACAAAGGCTAATGGCAAACATAAAAACGAAATAATCTAGAATTATTCGAGGTTCGTCATTTTAAGAATATTGGTTTTTTTACACGAAAAATACTTTAAATTATAGCAAGGTTCCCCACCTTGTATTTATGTTTAAATCCCTCGCTGCTTTATTGCCGTTTGGTTCTCTTGTTTTCCTAAAAAATTCAGCTACCAGAAACATTAATGTAAACAGACGTAATTACTTTTTCAGTTACTCATTTTGCTGTCACCTGCCTCATCATAGCGGTCACTTTTTTAAGTGAATTAGATATTTTTAATCTCAACCTGTTTAGCCACAGATATAGATAACTTCTATTTTTGCTTGTACTGTGCTTTCCACTCTTCGCCGTCGTCTCCTTTGTAACCGTCAAGCTTAACAAGAAAGCTTTTGGCGGGAAAAAAGGGTGTTATATGAATGTCAAGAAAAATGTGGTCTTTCTGATTTTCGTCTCTCTCGAACCGTATGATCTGAAACTTTTCTATCAGTTTATCCGGACCTTGTATTCCGTCTAAAAACTTTACTATTTGAGAACGCAGGTTCGTTTCCATTTTTGTATTCCACAATTCAAACGCACGACGATTTAAGAAATCGGAAACTACTTTAGCTATAAAATCGAAGACACGAACGACGGAATAGGTTTGCATACCCAGGTTATCGCCGGTAAACAAGGTCTTTGCAGAAAACGGCATTACTTTGCCCCACTCTCCCACAAAAGGTACCAGCCCCACATTCTCCAATTCAGAAATTTCTGCTTTCTTCTGGTCAAAACGAACTGCATCTACCTCATCTATGGTTCCATAAGTTTTTCCTGCCACAGGTTGAGAGAGCTTGGTACAATACATCTTACCGGCTAAGGCTGCAGAACCGGGTATATAAACATCTTCCTCTTCACCCACCTCGGTTTTTTTGCCTCTTCCTACAATGTAATTGCAGGTCATCATAACATTCGCTTTATGTGGATCGCCACCGGTTAAGTTTGCGTCGGTAAACAGATCTAACACATCATCAGGAGTCTCAATATTGGCAAAATCTGTTACCATCATCACCTTATTGGCATACGCAATCTTACCCCACTTATCTACCACAGTACTCGATTTTAAATAGCCGGGAATCACAAGTAATGAATAATTCTGCCGAAGGTCAAGACGATCATATTTCTGCTTCAATTCTTCTGCTACATATTCAATAAATCGTGGCTCATCAAGATCTGTCAACTGATCTATTGAGGCATTCATTACCACTACATTCTTCAATTTTGGAGACTCTGTATTCTTATAAAAGATATTTATTGATCTATACGACTGTTCCAAATCCCTGGAGGTATCTAACACTTTTTTCAGATTACTTTTTAAAAGTGTTTCTGATATTTCTGCTCTTTCTACACACTTTTCAACCATTGCAGATACTGATTCGGTATTAGTCAAAAGATCAATCCATAAATCTAATTTCTTCTTTAACTGTCCACGTTGATCTTTTTTACTTGAATCAGTTAAGAAAATATTTTTTTTTGCTTTTCGTACAGGATTAAGGTTATCTGTTCCATCTACAATAGCTTCCACAAAATCATAACTTCCTACTTTTGCTAAAGCACTCAACGATTTTTCGAGAGACGGAACCTGAAACGTTTCTTTTTTTTCTAATTGCTCAAGTTCTGCAACCTGGGCATCTCTTTCTTCTGCTGCCATATTTTTTAGTTTAGTCAGTATTTTAAAGTATAGTAAAAGTTTTATTCAATCTCTTCCAGTTCGGCCGCAAGTGCTTTTAAACAATTGACAAAAGCCATTTTCGTTTCCGGATTTTCAACTACATTTTTTAGCGACTTATTTGTTTTTAATTGCTTTATTATCTTCAAATAAGCGTCATTTTCAAGCTGCAAATTTTTTAAAAAAGCACTTTGATTTGTCAGGTTTTTTATATCAAAATCCCCAAGTCCCCTAAAAGAAAAATTTTCTTTTAGGGTAGAACCATCTTCTTTATCCAGTTCTACATCGCAGGATGGTTTGAAATAATCAAATACACTTTCCACAGTCTTAAGATCTTCGACTATCTGAGGTCTGACAGGATCATCGTAAGTTAGTTTTTGAATAAATAGGGTTTTGTTTGGAGATATTTCAACAAAACCTTCTCCAACAGGATCGGGAGCAAGAATGGTGGTTGCAATACCAGGTTTAGACTGTGGCATCTACAATTTTTTAGAATTAAAAGAATATTGTTTATGTCTTTACAAATTCACTCTTAAATGTATATCGAATAAACTGCATTTAAAAGCGTATTTATACTATTTCCCATTTTAATTTTTCATTTTCAAAACTTATATTAACTGTATTCATTTTGTTTAATTCACCAGCAATGATATATTTCGAAATAGGACGTCGAAGCTGATTTCTGATTACCCCTGATATTTGTCTCGCCCCATATCTCGAAGTAAAACCCGTCAACGCCAAATGTTTTTTTGCATCGTTAGAGATATTAAGTGAAATCCCTTTTTTGTCCAAAGCTTCAACAAGACCTTTCATTTGAATTTCAAAAATTCTAATAATGTTGTTTTCTGTTATCGGTGCAAACGGAACAATTTCTGTAAGCCGTGCGAGGAACTCGGGCCTGAAATGTTTCGACATTATTTCCATCAATTTGTTTGAGGTTGGTATTTCACCTTTTTCAAATTGTTCTGCTATCCATTCGCTTCCAATATTTGATGTAAATATTATCAATGCATTGGAAAAGTCGCCTTCCTTACCAAGCCTGTCATGCATATGCCCTTCGTCCAGGATTTGTAAGAAGGTATCAAACACCGAAGGATGTGCTTTTTCTATCTCATCAAATAATAATACTGAATAGGGTTTTTGCCTTATTTTGTTTACCAGCATTCCACCTTCCTCATATCCTACATAACCCGGTGGAGCGCCATATAACAACGCAGCAGAATGTTCTTCTTTAAATTCTGACATGTCGAATCGAATCATGGCCGTTTCATCATTAAAAAGAAATTCTGCCGTAGATTTTGCCAATTCTGTTTTGCCTGTACCGGTGGGTCCTAAAAAAAAGAACGATCCTATTGGCTGGCCTTTTTTGTTTAACCCACTTCTGGATTCCAAAATAGAATCTGAAACTGCTTTTATCGCGTGATCCTGACCAACTACCCTTTTTTTCAGGTACAGATCCATGTTAAGCAATCTGTCTTTTTCTTGTGCCTGAATTTTTCCTAAAGGAATACCTGTTTTGTAAGACACAACAGAAGCTATATCGTCTCTGTTTACGTCTTTCTTCTTATCATCGCCTAACTGCAGCAACTTATTAATGCTTGATGTCAGGTAGTCCTGAAATTCAAGACTAACTTCAAACTTTTCTGTTTGTGTGGTATCTTCTAATCTACCTAATAATACCGGGCTGATTTTATTTTGAAGAAGACTATTAAACCATTGATATTCGGCAAACCGGTCCGCTTCTTCCAGTATTGTATCTGCTTTGATTTTTTCGAGTTCGCTTTTAAAGTTTTCAAGATCCTGTTTATTGGTTTCAACCATTAACTTGATCGCAGACATCGTTCTGTCTAAAAGATCAATAGCTGCATCGGGCAGTCTTCTGTCTTTTATATATCTTTTTGATAACTTAACACACTCCTTGATTGCTTCTTTTTCAATTATAAGGTTGTGGTGTTTTTCAAACTTTGATGCAAGCCGCTCCACCATTTTTACTGCTGTGGGTATATCAGGTTCAGGTACGTTTAACACTTCAAACCTTCGGGTAAAAGCCTGGTCAGGCTCTATCAGTTTTCTGTATTCATCGTTGGTGGTTGCACCAATTACTGTTATTTCTCCTCTAGCGAGTTCTGGTTTTAACAGGTTGGCAACTCCGCCACCGATGCTTCCTTTATTATCTAATAATACATGTATTTCATCAATAAAAATAATGGCTTTAGGTAGTTGCTTTACCTCTTTTATAATATTCTTGAGCCGGTCTTCTATCTCTCCTTTATAGGAAGCTCCTGCTATTAAGCATCCCAGGTCCAGTTCAAATATTAAGGCACTTTCCAGTTGCGCAGGCACTTTGTTATTTACAATATCCATCGCTAAACCATCAATTAGGGCGGTTTTTCCCACACCTGCATCACCTGTTATGATCACATTAGGTTTCGTTCTCCTGCTCAGGATTTCCATTATCATTCTTGTTTCCCTGTCTCGTCCTATTATAGGGTCTGTTTTGCCTTCTTTTACAAGTGCTGTGCGTTCTACACAATATTTATAAAGAGATCCTGCTGAATTTGAGCTGGTTTTTTCATCTGATGATACTGCCTGCTGAATGCTGTCTTCTTTAAAATAACATTCAAAAATTTCTTTTTCTTTTACCGGAAATGATTTTAGCTGCTCGCTTGTAAAAGCTACGCCGGGCTTTACAATGGCGGTGAGTACACAGATAGGCGTTATATAATCAGAGCCCAATTTCATGCGGACATTATCCGACTCTTCAAAAACTTCTTTTACAGTTACATCGCCGGTTATTCTGTCTTTTGTCTTTGCTACTTTAGGGTATTCATCCATTCTTACTTCAGCCCATTCCATAATGTACCCTGCATCTTTGCCTATAGATTCAATAAAGGCTTTTAACCCTACTTCTTTATGTAAGAGTGCACGCAAAAGATGAGCGGGATAGAAATATTCGTTGTGATATTCTTTTGCCAGAGACTGTGAGATCTCTACGGCCGCTTTCATAGATTCATTAAGTGCAAGTGAAGACATTTATATTTCTATTTAGACATAAGAAAGCTCAATTACTAACTGTTGGTATAGCTGTCAAGTGAAGCATTTAGAAAAATAGAAAATTTTTTGTAGAAAAGCAATAGAAAGCTTTAATATTTCAAATTAAATTTATATTTTAAGTGAAAGTTTATTGAATGAGTTCATTTAATTATAAAATTCCTCTTCAGTTATCGAAAGTTATTGAAGGACAAGAAGTGGCTACCTGTAACTTAATAAATTCGGTCACAAAAATTCTTGAATTAATTATTACTACAAAGTTTGGAGAACATAGAAGTGATCCAAGTTTTGGTTGTGAAATTTGGGATCTTGATTTTGAACTGATCGTTAGCGAAAGCTTATGGGGTGAGAAGCTTAGGAAATCTTTAATTAAATCGATTACAACGCATGAGCCACGGTTATCAGATATAGAAATAACAGTGGCAATCTCTGATTTTGAAAAGCCGAATTTTTCCAGACAATTTACTGAAATAAAAAAAAGAGTAGATATAGGAATATTTGGCACTATTCATAAAACCGGTGAAGATTATAGTTTTAAAACAAACCTTTTTTTAAGCCCGCTTTCTGTTGTTTAAGGTGGCGATGGCAGCAAATAAAAATAGTATGATCTCAAGTATAAATAACTCGAAAGATGCCATTAAGACCAGGATGTTGAAGCATGCATTTGCATACTGGGATATCAAAAATGCTGAAGACCTGGATCCTATTGTAAAATTAATACTTGAAGCACTATCAGTCGAGCTGTACAATTTGACGAGCGATATAAGAGACACGCAGGTAAGAATACTTGAGAAAATTGCCGGATTACTTTCTCCTGATTATCTTACTTCAGCACATCCTGCACATGGGCTGCTGCATGCTACCTCTGTTGAGCCTGTAGAATTGCTTTCTGAGACGACAAATTTTTATACCCAGGCAAAAACTTCCTCCAAACAAAACGAACCTCCCGATACCACCCTCGATATCTATTTTACCCCTGTAAATCCGGTTAAAATTGTGGATGGAGATATAGCCATCATCAAAACAGGTAATCAATTATATGAAGTTGATGCATCTTTTAAAAAACAACTAAAAGCCCGTGCAGTAAACGGAAATATTTCAGAAAACAACACTATTTGGCTTGGGTTGAAAATGAACAAGGGTATAGAAGATATCAGCGGACTTTACTTTTATTTCGATCTCGAGAATTTGCAAGCTGATGTTGCCGAAGTGATGTATCAACTTTTGCCGGTTGCGAAGTGGTTTATCGGTGACAGCGAGATTAAAACAAGCATAGGTCTTCCGTATCTTGAAAATGCAAAAACTGCAACCGACTATGAGAATAGTGTTTTAGAGCATAACCCTCTCGCACTAATAGAAAGTGACATAAAACATTTTTATAACAGAAGGTATATTGCTATCACTGATAATATTGATCATATCAATACATTAAAAGAGAATTATCCGGCCTCGTTTACGCAATTTTTCAAGGAAGGTGATTTACAAAAATTGAGTGAAAAATTAGTTTGGGTCAAAGTTGTTTTTCCCGTAGCTATAGGAACGAAAACGCTGGATGAAGCAAACGTTTACCTGAACACTTTTCCTGTTGTTGACAGGCGACTAGTTAATAGCAGTTTCAGGTTAAAAGGGGGCAGCAATATTATTCCTTTAAAAACTCCTGCTTCCGAACAATTTCTTTCTGTAAGATCGCTTAGTGATGAGAGCCACCAGTACAAGTCGATACACTTTCAAAAAATGGAACAGGAAGAAATAGGTACTTATACGTTACGTAAAGGTGGTGTAGAGCGTTTTGATACAAGAAATGCAAAGGAGTTGATGAGTTACCTGCTGGAACTGACAAGGAGTGAGACTGCTGCATTTGCGGCTTATGGATATGATTTTATTGCCACTACCTTAAAAGAAATGAACCAGCGGATGGTTTTGTTAGAGCAGAAAATCAAAGGCATACATAATGGTGGTGCGGGAATACCAAACTATATCATCGTAAAACCTTTTGACGGGCAAGATATGATGTATGTAGAATATTGGACAACCCTCGCTGAAGCAGCGAACGCAATAAGAACAGGCAGCCGGATGCAGCAGGTAAGCGGAGCAAAAGTAAAAGCAGATTCAATTATTTTGATTACGACAACAACAGGTGGAAAAAATCAGTTGCGGTCACAGGAAAGACTAGCTGCCTTCAGGTATGGGATGATGACAAGGAACAGGATCATTACCAAAGAGGATATCAGAAATTTTTGTTTCTATGAATTAGGCAATCGAATAAGTAATGTAGCGATAGAAAAAGGATTTGAAATGTCTTCAAATCCGACCCATGGTTTTTCAAGAACTATACGTATAATGCTTACTCCTTCTGCTACAGAAAAGCTTACAGAGTCAGAATGGCAAATACTATTTGCTCAATTGAGATCAAAACTTGAAGCCCGTTCGGGTGTCAGTAATAATTATAGAATTGGTCTGCATGCTGCGGCTGTAGTAGCCAAAAAATAAAATGTCTCTACTCAAAACACACTGTTATGAATCCTGATAATTTTAGCAACACCCTTTCAACAGAAATCAACACTGATTATAAGGCAGAAGTAATTGCCGCTGAAATGGTAGAAAACGGCGTTCCTGCAGATCGGGTCATTATCATGATGCTGGGTGCAATGACAAGGACTTATAGAAAAGATGTTGAAGAAGTTGTAGAAGAGCTTTCTGACTTTGATCATAAAGAATACCTTTTAATAAAAACAACAAAAGAGGGTCTCTATGATATGTTGCCTGAAGGCATTTTTCATTCGCCCACTTCACACAAGTCTGCTACAACAGAAAAGGAAATTATAGATTCTATAAAACAGCGAAGGGTTGAAGAAAAAAATGCACGATTGTTTTTTTTGCCATTTGAGGCAGCTATAAACAGCCTGTATTTGCAAATGGCGCTATATGAAAATATGCTGGATAAAAGTGCCGAATATGAAGATCTTGTAAAACTATTTTCAGGTCAATGGGAGATTTTTCAATACCTGGATGTAAAGCAGGCAGATGTATTTCTTCATATTTTACCCTTAATGCACGACATAAGAGATGATCATGAAACGATTAAAGAAGTCTTTGAGCTGATATTTTTGCTGCCGGCCAGTATCTCTCTTAGCAGGCAGAACGCTCTAAGACCTTTACAACCCATTGTATCTACCCTTAATGAGTGCAGGCTCGGAATAAACTTTACCACCGGTAATGCTATATATGACTGGTACGAGGACGAAATTTTAATAACTATGGGACCGATGGACAATGAAAAATTCAACTATTTCATGCCTGGACAGAAAGGAGATAAAGTACTTTCTTTATTATGCGATTATCTTCTGCCGGTACATGTAGATGTGACAACACAGTTTGAATTAAATGTTGCAGATAAATGTACCAGGCTTGCAGATAAGGAAAACGTAAACAACAGCACACTCGGGATAAACAGTTATTTATAAAAAGATTTATTGAGGCAAATCGTCCAGCGTTCCGTTAGGATTTTTTTTAGCAGTGTCAATTTTCTTATCCCAGATTTGTTGAATATCTTTTTTTCTGCTATGGTTTGTGGCGCCGTCATATCTCTCGTCTACCATTTGAACACGTTGACTTGCTTTGCTTTGCAGGTCGTTGACTTTCTCCTGCAATTTTTGTGTAGACCCGGCAGTTATCTTCAAAAACTTTTTATGCATCTCCCTTGCATTGAGCGCTAAAATATCATAGTGTCCCTGTTCATGTTTAAGAAGGTCGGCACTCATCTGATCAGTAACCACCCAGCAATCAACAGGTACTAACTTTATATCAATATCGGCATCTGTTATTGCAATCGCATTTCCTTTTTTTGCAAGTTTAAAATTGCTGAAGCTGATTTCAGGATGAATTTGTGCATCTTCATTTTGTCCTGTCGGTCTTGCCGAAAGTTTCTTGAACTGTGACCAGGAGATGTTGGTATCAAAAGCATTTAAAGACATGCAGAAAAATTAAATAGTTCATTTATATTTTT
>JBBPZJ010000420.1:0-3950 GCA_038199395.1 Chitinophagales bacterium | reverse complement strand
TGGGAAAGATTACTTGAACTTTGTCTATCCAGAAGATGTAGAACGTTCAATAAAAGCAACTGAAAGTATAAAACAGGGTGCCGGAACAACAAATTTTGAAAATCGTTTTTACCGGAAAGATGGTTCCGTTGCCAATCTTGTATGGTCCTCACGTTGGGAGGAAAATGACAAACTATTTTATTCCATTGCCCGCGATGCTACTGAAAAAAAACTTAGTGAAGCCAATTTAAGAGCGTCAGAAGAAAAATATAAAACTTTATTTTATGATCACTCTGTTCCCAGTTGGATTTATGAGATAGAGACTTTAAAACTTCTTGAAGTGAATGAGGCAGCTCTTGAACATTATGGATACACACGAGATGAACTTCTACACCTCGGATTAGAAAATATTCTTGCTGAGAACGAGATAGAAAGACACGAAAAATTTAGAAAACAGAAAGATTTCTACAATCAAAAGCATAAAGGATTGTGGATGCATAAGAAGAAAAACGGCGAAATATTTTATGCCGAAATTTCTTCTAATAGTATAGAATACCAGGGTAAAAGAGCAAGACTTGTATTATCAATCGATCGCACTGAACAAATAATAACTGAAGAGCAACTGAGAAAAAGTAATGAAAGATTTCTTTTTTTAAGCAATGCCACATTTGATGCCCTGCGAGATTGGGATCTTCTCACAGATAAAGTTTCCTGGAGTGAAGGATTATATAAAATGTTCGATATAAGCGACAATGAAGAACCGACAAAGATTGAGTGGTGGTACGACAACTTGCATCCCGAAGACAAAGAAAGGGTTGAGACAAAAATAAATTATCTTTTACAAAATAACATTCCGCAGTGGGAAGATGAATACCGAATGAAAGCGGGAAATAACTATAAATATATTTATGACAGAGGTTACATAATTTATAATGAGCAGAACAAGCCGATAAGAATGATTGGAGCCATGCAGGATCTTACCGAAAGGAAGTCGCATGAAAATATGCTTCAGAATTTAAACAACTCGCTCGAAAAAAGAGCCGGGGAGCTTGCCGAATCCAATAGTGAATTAGAAAGGTTTGCGTATGTAGCGTCGCACGACTTGCAGGAGCCATTAAGAATGGTAACCAGTTTTCTGCAACTTCTCGAAAAAAGGTATAAAGATAAATTGGATAATAAGGCCCAAGAATACATCAGTTATGCAGTAGATGGCGCAGAAAGAATGAAACAGCTTATTTTAGATCTGTTGGAGTACTCGAGGGTCAACTCAAGTAAAGCAGAAGTTGAAGAAGTAGATGTAAACGACGCTATAGAAAGTTTAAAATTAACATATAAAACTTTTCTCATCCAAACAAAAGGCACCATTAATTATACAACACTACCGGTAGTGAAAGGTAATAAGACTCAAATACTTCAATTGTTTCAAAACTTAGTGGGTAATGCAATTAAATACAGAAGTAGCATACCACCGGTCATTAACATTTCGTTTGAAGAAGAGAAACCTTTTTATAAATTTGCTATTTCTGATAATGGAATCGGAATCGATCCAAGATTTTTCAATAAAATTTTTATTATATTTCAACGGCTTCACAATCGGGAGGAGTACTCAGGAACTGGAATCGGATTAGCAATTTGTAAAAAAATAATTGATAAACATGGCGGAAGAATTTGGGTAGATTCAAATCCTGGTCATGGAAGCACATTTTACTTTACTTTGCCGCAATCCAAATAACAATAATATAACTATGAAAGACATTCATATTTTACTGGTCGAAGACAATGAAGGAGATATTGTACTTACCAAAGAAGCCCTATCTGATGCTAAAATAAAAAACAAAGTTTCTGTTACAAAAGATGGTGAACAAGCTATTCGGTTTGTAAATGAAGGATTACATGACGAAACACTGCTGCCTGACTTAATATTGCTCGATATCAACTTACCAAAAGTTGATGGAAAGGAAGTTTTACATTATTTAAAGACAAACCCATCCCTTAAAAAAATTCCGGTTGTAATGCTTACTACCTCTTCCTCTGAGTTAGACGTGGTAGACTCCTATAATAACTATGCTAATTGTTTTATAACTAAACCTGTAGATTTTAATAAATTTTTTGAAGTGGTGAGAATGATTGAAGATTTTTGGATCACCATAGTCAAACTACCTTCAAAAGATTAATATGCGACAAGCAGCACTTCATATACTTGTAATTGAAGATAATTCAGGTGATTTTGTCCTTGTGCGGGAATATCTGGAGGAGGCTTTTCCAAAAGTGATGATCCACCACACAGACACTTTACAGAAGGGGATAGAATTTTTAGAGAAAAATTATGTAGATGTAATTCTACTTGATCTCACTTTACCTGACGGTGTCGGCATTAGTTCTTTCCATACCATTAATTCTAAATTTCCTAAAGCGCCCGTAATTATATTAACAGGTTTGGGTGATACCGAAATAGCACTTGAAAGCTTAAAAATAGGTGCGCAGGATTTTATTGTAAAAAATGACAGTAATTCTTCCGTATTAGCTAAAAGTATTGAATATGGAATCGAACGAAGTAAAATACATGAGCGCCTAAAAAAATCGGAGGAACGATACAAGTTTTTGTTTAATAATAATCCTTTGCCTATTTACGCATTCGACATTGAAACGCATAAAATTTTAATGGTAAACGAAGCAGCAAGTCAGCATTACGGATATGATGAAGGAGAATTTTTAAGCATGACTATTGATGAACTTCGCTATGAAGCAGATAGCAAGGAAATCATGCTTTTAAGTAACTGCGGCGGCAATGCAGTAAACATTCTGCAACTGGAAATACAGCACCAGAAGAAAAATGGCGAGGTAATAGATGTTGAAATGCGTTCACATGAAATAATGATTGAAGAAAGGCGGGCCTGCCTGTCAGTAATTCATGATGTAACCGAACGAAACCGGGCAAAAGAACAGTTGAGAGAAAGTGAACAAATGTTTAGAACTATTTCAGAAAATTTTCCTAATGGAGCAGTCACGATACTAAACAGAGATTTTACCATTCTTTACACAGCCGGCAAAGAATTTCATATAAAAAACGCAGATGCTACTTATTTTGAAAATACCGACTACACCAGCCATTTTCATTCACCCGTTAAGGAAAAAGTAAAAACCCAGTTACGCAGGGTTTTTGATGGTGAAAATGCGGTGTTTGAAACAAAGCATGAGGACCTCAGTTACATGATAAGTGCTGTACCACTATATGAACCTTCGGGAAGCATCAGTAAAATACTGATAGCGTCTCAAAATATAACTGAGCAAAAGAGAAATGAAACAGAAAAAGAGTTGCTAATAGAGGAACTAACTCAAAATAACAGTGATCTGCGACAATTTTCTTATATTACTTCTCATAATTTAAGGGCCCCGCTTTCTAATCTTTTGGGCATCATTAAACTATTAGACACGTCTTTGATCACCGATCCGATGACTACGTTGTTGCTGCAAAATTTTGAAGAGTGTACGCTTCAACTAAATGACACTGTCAATGATCTTATCAATGTGCTTATTATTAAAAACAACGTAAACGCTAAAAAGGAAAATCTTGATATAAGAAAAACATTTGAAAGAGTTATTCATTCTGTTCAAAATGCAATTGAACAAAATAATACAACTATTATTACTGAATTGGACAACGCGTACGAAGTGTCTTTTAACAGGAGCTACCTTGAAAGCGTTCTGTTGAACCTTGTAACTAATGCGGTTAAGTACAGTTCTCCTAAACGACCATCAGTGATAAAAGTAAGAACTGAAAATTGTGCAGATAGCGTGAAATTGTATTTTTCAGATAATGGGCTGGGAATTGACCTTCAGCGATATAAGGACCGTATATTTGGTCTTTATCAGCGATTTCATGATCACGCTGACAGTAAAGGCCTCGGTTTGTATATTGTTAGTTCGCAAATACGCGTTATGGGAGGGGAAATAGATGTTGAAAGTGAGGT
>JBBPZJ010000419.1:0-26451 GCA_038199395.1 Chitinophagales bacterium | reverse complement strand
TTATTCAATTGCAAAGGCTTTTGATAATGAATTTTTTCAAATGAGTGCCGAAGTAGCTCAGTTGGTAGAGCAGCTGATTTGTAATCAGCAGGTCGGGGGTTCGACTCCCTTCTTCGGCTCTATTATTTATTTTAGTTGGTTGCAAGAACTAAGAGTTTGAACATTTGGGCAGATGGCCGAGCGGTTAAAGGCGACAGACTGTAAATCTGTTCTCTCACGAGTACGCAGGTTCGAACCCTGCTCTGCCCACGAAGTAATTTGAAAAGAGGTAAGTTCAGATTGGAAAGTGACTTGCCTGGTTAGTTCTTTAAAGATTGAACATTTTGTTTGTGCCTTTAATTTGAATTGTACATTTTTGTTTATCAGGTTAATAAGCGGAAGTAGCTCAATTGGTAGAGCGATAGCCTTCCAAGCTATAGGTCGCGAGTTCGAGACTCGTCTTCCGCTCCAGATCAGTCATTAAGACGTTAAGTCAATAAGTCATTGTGCTTATTGACTTTGTGACCCACTGACTCAATGACTTTTTTAAAAGCTGTTGTAGCTCAGGGGTAGAGCACTTCCTTGGTAAGGAAGAGGTCGTGAGTTCAATTCTCATCAACAGCTCTATTGGTAATTAGTGTAAAATGTGAAGAGAGAAAAAGGTTATAGGTTTTTGATGTTCAACCTGTGACTTTTCACATTTGACGTTTTTATTTAAGTAAAGGTCGGAGGGTGTACGGGCACGCTAGCGTATGTTTAATAGTTGCTTAACTGTTGAAAGCACAAAAAATAATAATAAAACCTTACTTTCGCGCTCCGAAAAAGGTCGAATTTTAAAAAAACCACAATCTAAAAACAAATAAAATGGCAAAAGAGAATTTTAAGAGGGATAAACCTCACGTTAACGTTGGTACCATTGGTCACGTTGACCACGGTAAAACAACTTTGACTGCCGCTATAACCGATATTTTGTCAAAAAAAGGTTTAGCGGAAAAAAAGAACTATGATGAAATAGACGGTGCACCTGAAGAAAAAGAAAGGGGTATTACAATTAATACTGCACACGTAGAATACGCAACCGTAAATCGTCACTATGCTCACGTTGACTGTCCTGGTCACGCTGACTATGTGAAGAATATGATTACCGGTGCTGCTCAGATGGACGGTGCTATCCTTGTGGTGGCTGCTACTGACGGCCCTATGCCTCAAACTAAAGAACACATCCTTCTTGCTCGCCAGGTAGGTGTACCTCAGATTGTGGTTTTCATGAATAAGGTTGACTTAGTTGATGATCCTGAATTATTGGAGCTTGTAGAAATGGAAATACGTGACTTGTTGAGCTCTTATGGTTTTGATGGCGACAATACTCCAATTATCCAGGGTTCTGCTACCGGTGCTTTAGCTGGTGATGAGAAATGGGTTTCGAAGATTAATGAGTTAATGGATGCTGTAGATAGTTATATTCCTCTTCCTCCTCGTCCGGTTGATCTTCCATTCCTTATGTCAGTAGAGGACGTGTTCTCAATTACTGGCCGTGGAACTGTCGCTACTGGTCGTATTGAGCGTGGTATTATTAAAGTGGGCGATGCCATTGAAATAGTTGGTTTAATGGAGGCTCCTTTGTCTTCTACGGTTACCGGTGTGGAGATGTTCAAAAAATTATTAGATCGTGGTGAGGCTGGAGATAATGCAGGTCTTTTATTACGTGGTATTGAGAAAACTCAAATCCGTCGTGGTATGGTTCTTTGCGCTCCAAAGAGCATCACTCCTCATACTGAATTTAAGGGTGAAGTTTATGTACTTAGCAAAGAAGAAGGTGGACGTCATACTCCATTTTTTAACAAATATCGTCCTCAGTTCTACTTCCGTACTACAGACGTAACCGGTGAGTGTACTCTACCTGAAGGAACCGAAATGGTTATGCCTGGTGACAATACTTCATTGACTGTAAAGCTTATCCAGCCAATAGCGATGGAAAAAGGTCTCAAGTTTGCGATCCGCGAAGGTGGTCGTACAGTAGGTGCCGGTCAGGTTACAGAAATTATAAAATAAGCCCCTAACCCCTAAAGGGGAACAAAGGAAAAGTATAATTATATTTGCAAAGTACTTAGGCATGCGCCTAAGTACTTTGTTTTAAAATCTCTCTCCTCCCTTTAGGGTTGGGGCGTCATTTATACGGGAATAGTTCAACGGTAGAATAGAGGTCTCCAAAACCTTTGATCAGGGTTCGAATCCTTGTTCCCGTGCTGATAAAATAAAATGGCTTTAGCTTGAGTATTGATTTGCTATATATTGCACATTCTTAAGGGCGTTATTGACATGAAACTAAAATAATGAATAAAATTTCAACCTATTTTCGGGAAAGTTATACAGAATTGACTGAGAAAGTAACCTGGCCTACATGGTTGCAATTGCAACAATCTACTGTAATTGTATTAGTGGCAACAATAATTATAACCGCTTTGGTTTGGATAATGGATTTTGCATCTCAAAGTTTTTTGAAAGCTGTATACTCTTTATTTAAGTAATGGAAGACACAACATCAAATATTAATGCGGCTCCTGCTTCTGAACAAGAACTTACTAAGTATTATGCTTTACGTGTAGTTAGCGGCAAAGAGCGTAAAGTTAAAGAGTACTTAGACAAGGAAGTAAGCCGAAGCGGCTGGACTGAGACAATAAAGCAGGTTTTTTTACCAATGGAGAAGGTATATAAAGTCCAGAACGGTAAAAAAGTAATGCGTGAAAAGAATCTTTATCCCGGTTATCTTTTTTTAGAAGCGTACGAAGGGAAGCTTACTGATGACATGGTTCAGGTCATTAGTAATGTAAGCAATGTAATGCATTTTTTGACTGATGGAAAAGGTGCGAAAGGCAACGTAATTTCCTTACGTAAAAGTGAGGTGAACAAAATGTTGGGCAAGGTGGATGAAATGAATGATCAGGGGATTGTGATGAATGAACCGTTCATTGTTGGTGAGACAATTAAAATTATTGAAGGTCCTTTTAATGATTTTAATGGAGTAATTGAAGAGGTGAACGATGAGAAGAAAAAATTAAAAGTTACCGTAAAAATATTTGGAAGGTCTACACCTGTTGAGCTAAATTACATGCAGGTTGAGAAACTTGGGTAATTATTATCGAAATAATTAATTGAGCCGCAGAATGTCTGTGGCTTTTTTAATTTCTGCTGTTGTCCGATAACTGATGTTCTTCAATTTATCTTTGAAGCTGCTTTTGCACTCAAATGTGGTGGTTTTTGTTTATGGCCTGGTCTAACAACTTCCCGCCTTTTTCTGACAATAGTATTTATCCGTTTTAGTGATGAGTCCTTCTCCATTATTTTTGATTAATCAGTCAATTACAATAATTTCACCTACAATTTTTTATCTTTTTGATGATTGTTAAAAAGCCTCTGCTGGTAATTTTTGTAATCCTTGCGTTTTCAAACTTATCTGCTCAACTCTGCCAGGGAAGCCTTGGTGATCCTATCATCAATATAACATTTGGTGCGGGCTCCAACCCCGGCCCCGCTTTAACAACAACACGAAACCTGAATTTTTATTCCAGTGATTGCCCTCAGGATGGATTATATACTATAAGAAGCAATACTAGTAATTGTCATAGAAATACCTGGCATACTTTGGCCGCCGATCATACAGGCGATCCTAATGGTTATTTCATGCTAATCAACGCTTCTTTACAAAAAAGTGAGTTCTATATTGATACACTTTCCGGCCTTTGTCCAAATACTACATATGAATTTGCCGCATGGATATTAAATATTATTGTTCCTTCTGCATGCATGGGTAATCCGAAAACTCCAAATCTTACTTTCAGTATCGAGAAAATCGACGGCACCGTTTTGCAGACTTATACCACCGGCGATATTGCTTCGACTCAAAGTCCGGTTTGGAATCAATATGGTTCTTTCTTTACCACTCCTGCAAACATTTCGAAGGTCGTTTTGCGTCTTATTAATAATTCTTCGGGTGGTTGTGGAAATGACTTAGCGATTGATGACATTACCTTTCGACCTTGTGGCCCTTTATTAGTGCCATCAATAAAAGATCAGCCGGGCAATATGAAAGTATTATGTCAGGGTAATAGTGCAGATGTAGAACTTCAATGCAAGGTTTCATTAGGCTACAATAACCCGTCTTTCCAGTGGCAGGAGAGTAAAGACGGAGGAAATAGCTGGGTGAGTATACCTGGACAGACTAAAACTTCGCTCATAAGAAAGTTTACTTCGGCGACTCCAATAGGCCAATACTTGTATCGATTGAATGTTGGAGAGGCGGTGAATAATAGTTTAGCTTTATGCAGAGTTGTTTCTGCCAATCTTACCGTGCAGGTAAACAGCAATCCTGTTACATCTGTTTTTAGTAACAGTCCTGCTTGCAGGGGAAATACTCTTACTTTAACTGCAACCGGAGGCATACAAGGCGCACAATATGTCTGGTCCGGAAGCAATTCTTTTGCAGCAACGGGATCAGCGGTGGTTATAAAAGATGCTCAATTAGTAAATGCCGGCAGGTATTATCTTAAAGTTACCAATCCTGATGGTTGTAAGCACACGGATTCGGTCGACGTATCTGTACTTCCTTCTCCACTGATAACGCTGGCATTTAACGATAAAAGTATTTGCAAGGGCGATAGTGTTTTGCTGAGTAGTTCGGGCGGAACAAATTATGTTTGGTCTCCTGCTTCTGGTCTTTCCTCTGCAAGTATTCCAAATCCGGTTGCAAAACCTTCTGACAGTACTATATACAAAGTGGTCGTATCAAATAATTCTTCTTGCAAAGACAGCGCTACGGTTACAGTACATGTTTTGACAAAACCTGTTGCCAGGGCAGGTCCTGATAAGGTGATTATTGAAGGTCAGTCGGTACAATTAAACGGAAGTGTAAGTGGAAGTAATGCAAATATTACCTGGTATCCTGATTTGTTTATAAATGATATTCATGTTCTCCAGCCTATTGTTGGCCCTCCAACAAACACCAGTTATATTTTTTCTGTATCTTCTACCAATGGTTGTGGCAGTTCCAGCGATACAGCAAATGTTACCGTTTACAAAAAAGTCGTTATACCGAATGCTTTTTCTCCTAATGCGGATGGCATTAATGATAATTGGAATATTAAAGGACTGACTTCCTACGGCAATTATAAACTTTTAGTCTTTAACAGATACGGGCAAAAGGTCTTTGAAAGTAAAAATTACAGCCAGCCCTGGGCCGGCGTGTTCAATGGAAAGCCATTGCCGGCTGCTACCTACTATTATTTACTCGATTTAGGAGTTGGATTACCGCCGTTAAGTGGTTATGTCGTCATTCTTAAATAAAGGCATATTCGTCTTTATATCGATCATCGAATTCTGCTATAATATATTTGTATTCACATTTTTCCTTTTCGATACCTAACGTCTCTAATTTTTTACGTTCAAAAAGTCTTCATTGTGAAAACCTTCTAACAGGTTTTTACTGTAAAGGAACTGGATGATAGTGGAAGCAGCCGCTTTACTATCAACTAAAAACATTTCTTCCTGGTGGCGTGATCTTTCTATTATCTGTGCAATTTTTAACTGAATTTCAGTTTGTTCTAGGTCTGACATTGTCTCGGAGATTGGATTTTAAAATAAAAATAAATAACGCCTGCCCTGAGTAAATAGTATTTTATAATTCGAAAAGTTTGATTACAGATATCTCTGGTAATTGGCTTTTGTGCTGGCGAGACTAGAAATTTGAACCCCTTTTTAATTATGATCAATTCAAAATGATTGCTTAAAATCCTTCTTTGGCCCGAAAAGTAGAACAGTTAATAATGTTTGGATTTGAAATTGTTAATGGAATGGTCTTTGAATTACATGAGCAAAACACTGGTATGTATGAAGGAGGATATTTTTTTAAAACTACTTTGATCCTATTGTTTTTTTTGATGGGGTGCAGAGACGACAAGCATGAAGAAAAGCTGGCATTTTACTATTATCCTAAGAAAAATGTCTATTATTACCCAACAGAAAATTACTTTTTGTATTCGTTGGACAGCGGAAAAAGTTGGAGTAAGTTCAATAATGTCAGTCCTCAGGAGCCTAACACATTAGGGAAGAAATTGATAATCTATACTTCCAATACTGACATATATAAAGACAACGACAACCATCGAAGGTTATATAACGGTACACTGTATGCAATCAATACAAAAGAGTCCGGTAATTTATCAAATGGAGTCGAGGTAATTGAACAAAAAAAGGTCATTCTGAAAAAAAAGGTTGCGACAGAAAAGAAGTCTGAAACAAAAAAATCTAAAACTGCAATTGGAAAGTTTATTAATAAGATTTTTGGAAAGAAAAAATAGAGATTCCGTCCCCTTTTTTGCTTTCCTTTCTGTTTTATAAAAAAAGATATTTTAATGAGATCCAAAAAAACTTTTTGGCAGCGGATAGGGTTGCATGATTGGTTTCTTAAACAGGAAGCGACCAACGAAGCCGAGCAAATAGCAACACTTACTCCGGATGATGTTTATAAATATATCATTCAAAAGTTTCATGAATCCATTACTCAGTTGTCTTTTGCTAACCGCTTAGTCTTTTTTCATGAATTTATTATCTGTTTTAATCCTGAGGACTACAACCAGTTTATGGACAACAAGAGGGGCATTTTTGGTTTAATTATACAGGAATCAATTAAACAATTTTACGAAACTTTAAGGGCATACAGGCTTCAGGGAAAAACGGTAGAGCCATCCAGCAATAAATGGGTTTTTAGGTTTGTTTCTCATCCTGATTATAAAAGAGGCGATAAGAGCTTTATAGGAAAACTATTGCCGGGCAGTAATATTCAAAAAGAGGAAAATCTTAGAGTTACTTTTATACCAAGACAAACTGGAATTGTCGAAACCTATGACGTCAATGATGAAATTTTAAAAGATTTTACTTTTTATAGTGAAGGGTATTATGAAGTTCCCTACAATGAGAAGCTTGTCCTGGACGAGAAAAAAATTTCAAATTCAGAAAGTTCTGTTCTGGCCCGATTTGAAACCATTGTGCCTGACCGCGAATTTACCGGAAAAAAAATTGAATTTTTAATGTCAGAAGAGGAGATTGTTGTTACCGGTAAAGATGACCAAAGGGATGCAGCAAATATCTTCAGAATTCCTTCGGAATGGGTAAACTCACCACATCTCAGAATACGCTTTAATAAAACTGATGGCAAGTTCTGCTTAACTTCTTTCGGAGAAAGAACAGTATTAAATGAAAATTTAGTAGAAACGAGTACTACGGAAAAAATTTCATGGGTAGAGCTACCATTAAATTCAAGAATGGTGTTGAATGGAATAGTTGGGATAAATATTTTTAAATCTTAGATAAGCAATGAGTGCAGCTTTATCGATAACCCTGTTAGTGATATGTGTTCTGCTGTTGATAGCAAACTTTAAGGACATAAAAAATACACATAATAATGGCTGAAAATTATTTTGGAATAACAGACACCGGTAGATTAAGGACAAATAATGAGGACACATTTATTGCTCAGCCTTTCTTCAATGACCGGTTTATTGCCGCCTGTGTGATCGATGGTGTCGGCGGTTATGAAGGCGGGGAAGTAGCAGCACGTCTCGCCCACGATGCCATCGTTGACAAATTGTCAACCTTGCCAGACGATTATTTCGAGGGAATGAAAGATGCAATTAATGCTGCCAATGAGGCCATTTACACAGAAAAAAAGGTGAATAGGTCGAACGAGCAAATGGCTTGCGTGCTTACTTTAGCCCTTGCTGATGTTTCGAATAACAAGTTTTACTATTGTCATGTAGGTGACACCCGGCTTTATCTATTTCGCGATGATTCACTTGTCAAAATTACTCGTGACCATTCTTTTGTAGGTTTTTTGGAAGATAGTGGCAGATTAACAGAGGAGGCAGCAATGCGACATCCTAAAAGAAACGAAATAAACAAGGCGTTGGGTTTCGAAGGAGGTCTTAAAGGTGACGACTATATAGAAGCAGGTGAATCTCCTTTTCTTCCGGGCGATACGCTTCTTTTATGCAGCGACGGCCTTTCTGATATGATAGGAAACAACGCTATAACTGCTGTTTTAAATACGACAAACTCCCTTTCGCAAAAAGCGAAATCCTTAATTAAGGCGGCTAACGAAGCAGGGGGGAAAGATAATATCACAGTAGTACTTGTTTATAACAATAAAGCTCCGTTGGTACAAACTGCCACAAAGCCGGTTTCGATAGCAAAAAAAAGTGACACTCAATACGATAAAATTGCTTCTGAAAAGAACCTGCCGGAGGGCACAAAGAACTTTTCTAAAAATAGGAATCGAAGTAGCCTGGGGCCTTTTCTAATATTTTTATTTATTCTTATACTAGGAGCGATTGGATGGATTATATATCAGAACTACAAAAAAAGCATGTTACGGGAGCAACAAGTAAATGTTGTAATTAAAAAGGAACGTAATCCTGCAGAGCAGAAATTTATTGACAGCATCAATGGTAACAAAACTAACGAGGTTTTTATGCTCAATACTCCGGAATCAGGGCCTATAGCTATTACAGACTCGATCTTTGTGCAAAAAGATTCCTTACATATTATAGGTAATGGAGCTACGCTTATTAGAGACACTGCTTATAATGGACCTGCTTTAACGGTATCACCTGACTGCAAGTATCTTTTATTAGATAGTCTTACCCTCGAAAACTTTGATATAGGAGTTCTTACTAAAAACCGTGGTTTACATCTTAAAAATGTACATTTTAAAAATTGTAGAGTGCCTGTTCAATATAATCTCGTGTTTAAAGACCAGCCGATTATTAATGGCAGATTTGCAGATACTGTTTTTGTTTTTTACAATTCAGATTCTACACAATTATAATTATTTAAGTTAAGAATGGCATCTAATACCAACAGTTCTGGTGCAAGAAATCTTGAACGTTTTTTTCTGTTTGTTGTAAGCATTATAATGATAATGCTGTTTTATCAGTTGTTTGCTGTACTAAAAGCCGATTTCGGCGACGTTTCGAAAAGACTTGCAAATGGCACAATGGTGAACTTAAATGACCCTCAACCTGGAGAGCGAATAAAAAAATTACTTCAAAAAGGGTTTTATTTCAAAGACAGCAAGGACATAAACTTAATAAGTAGTGTAATAGAAAATGGCAGAAGAAATTCAATAAACGAGCTGGATAATATAGGAGAGCTAAATAAGAGTAGATACAACGTAAATACCAGTGAAGCTTTTTTGCGCGGAGGGGACGTTTTTAAAAAAAGAGTGGTTATAGAAAGGTCTTTATTGGGGTTTTCTGATGCAGATACTATTTTATTTGAGCGGGAAAAAAACACCCCTGCTCAATTACCAGGTGTTAATGATTTGGACCTGGGGAAAGGTTCTATTAAGGGTTCCGTTCAGAAAGAAGAAAACCACCCGGTTGAGGGTGTATTGGTTCGTCTCCTGCTTATCTTACCAAAAGATAGTTTGTACAGTGATGAGGTGTCGGATGTTGATCGCAGAATGGTGTTAAATAACAAAGGTGTTCGCCGAATATTTGTTCTTGATTCTTTAAATCACCGTCAATTGCAATCTTTAAATGCTTTTGCCCGCACAGATGCTAACGGACGCTTTGCTTTCAATGGCTTACCAACCGGAAGGGCCTTTTCTATTTTGCCGCTTCAGCCCGGGTTCGAATTTGGACGTTCACAAGGCATAGCAAATCTTACAGGCAAAGCAGACTTTACTTTTAATCAGACGCCAAATACAATCAGGCTTTTTTCAACCCGTGATTTCAATACTTTAAAGAAAGAAAAATCACTAATTGTACGTACTCCAAAAGAAGCAACCAAATGGTTTTGGATCATTGTCGTATGCTTTATCGTTTCGTTTTGGACCATTCACTTGCTTTTGTCTGTCCGTTTTCCACAGGCCGATCAGTTAATTCTGCCAGTTATCATGATCTTAACCGGCCTCTCATTCATTACTTTACTTAGTTTGCAGGATCCGCTGCGAGATCGGTTCTTATCGAGGAGCACCCTTTTTTACTTCGGCGGAGGAATTCTGGGAATGATGATTTTATTATTGTTTAACCTCAGATATTTTACGACAGACTCGCTTTTGTATAGACTATTCATTTTTAAAGGAAATCGTAAGGCTGCTAACGGATGGCCCTGGGCTTTAGCAGCAACCGGCTTATTAGTACTCACTATTTTGTTTGGAACCGGGCCTGAAGGGAGTGGCGTTAAAGTCAATCTACTTGGTTTTCAACCCAGCGAAATTGTAAAATACCTCGTCATTCTTTTTTTGGCTGGTTTTTTTGCTGCGAACGAAAAGTTCATTTCTGAATATACCACCCTGAACAAGCGGTTTTATTTTTTCTTTTTTGCTTTGGCTGCTATCCTTACTACGATATTCTTATTTCTTATATTAGGCGATTTAGGACCGGCCATGGTTTCTTGTTTTACATTTATTATCCTGTTTTCTTTTTCCCGGGGCGACTTTTCAAATATGGTCGCATCTGTTGTTTTATATGTTATTTCTCTGTGGTTATTAAAAAATGTATGGATTGCAACTGCTGTAACAGCCGGAGCGGCGACCCTTTACTTTTTGCTGAAGAAGAAGCAAGTGAGTGAGTCGGCGATCATGGCTTTAGTAGTTATTGCAGGTTTCCTGTTACTTGATCAAATTCCTGACCTGGATAAATTAATTCCGGGTCCGGTTCATCGTCTAACCGATAGAAAGGCGATTTGGATGAATGCCTGGAATAATGAGGTATTTGGAGGAGACCAGGTAGCAAACGGAATTTGGGCGATGTCGACAGGTGGTGTGACAGGCCAGGGCGTTGGCGAAGGATTTGCTAAAACCATTCCGGAGGCCCATACCGATATGATACTGCCGTCAATGGGTGAGGAGTTCGGCTGGGCAGGCATTGTTTGCGTTTTTATTCTATTCCTTATTTACCTGCACAGGTCTTTTATCATAGGCAGACAAACAGGAACTCCTTTCTTGTTTTATGTTTGCGCTGGTATTGGAGTCAGCACTTTCGTTCAATTTCTTTTAATTGCAGGAGGATCAACAGGTGCCTTACCACTCTCTGGTGTTGCCTTGCCTTTCATGAGCTATGGCGGTTCGTCTTTACTCTGTAATATGCTGGCGGCTGGCTTTTTGTTATCAGCTTCTCACTTGCAAGGGTCTGTGGCTCAGATGAAATTTATTACACGGCAACAAGATAAAAATTTGCTTCCCGCTCTTGTTGCAGCATGCATAGGAATTATTCTTTTAGGAGCCAGTGTATCTAAATATCTTTTTAATAATAAAAAGTGGGTAGTAGAGCCAGCGTTGGTAGTAGATAAATCAGGGGCAAGAATGTTTAGTTATAACCCAAGAATTTCCATTTTGATGAATAAGTTACAGGCAGGTAACCTGTTGGATAGAAAAGGGATGATTTTAGCAACAAGTCATGCGGACCAGGTTAAAAACCAGTACGACTCTTTACTTGCCGTCGGTATTTCGCTGGAAAATCTTGACGCATTTACTTATAAGCGCTTAGATCGGTATTATCCTTTCGGAGAGCAGATGTTTTTTTGGACAGGTGATGCAAATACAGGCGTTTTCAACGGATCGACGAATGGCTATTTTGGTGAATATGAACATGCTGCTGAGCTGAGGGGCTTTCCCACTCCTACATCGAAGTTCCAGGTCAGTGCCAATCGGTTTAAAGAAGACCGCTTCTTACCAGAATCAGCTACCGAGATGACTGTAAACAAAAGAGATTATAGTGCCCTCGCTCCGTTACTTCTGTCAGGTATAAACAGTGACCAGGTGGCAGAATTTAAAAAAAGAAACAGGGATGTACAGTTGACAATCGACGCTTCACTGCAAACGAACCTCAATAAAATTCTTGCTACAGATGACAGTGTAAAATTAAAGAGGGTTTCTGTTGTCATTATGGAAGATAATACCGGTGATGTGCTTGCATCAGCTTCTTATCCTCTACCTCCTGTAAATGACTGGGATAAACTTACACTAAGCGAGGGGGAACTGAACAGACTTCCGGGCTGGAATGTCAATAGTGACATCGGCTTTACTTACGCAACACAACCTGGTTCTACAGCCAAGTTAGTGACTGCTTTGGCCGCTTTTAATAAGCTGGGGGAAAAAGCCGCAACCAAAACAATTCGTGTCTTGCCACAGGATTTAATACGGGTAAAAAGTGCAGAGCCTGATGAAGCAGGAAATATCACTATTGAAAGAGCCATTGTAAAATCAAATAATTCTTTTTTTATAAGATTGGCCAACGAAGAGAAATTGCAGGAGGAAATGGGTAAATTATATTTACAAACAGGCATGTTTTTGCATGGAGTAGGCGGATATTTTTATCAGAGCGAACCAAATAATGAAGAACAGCAAAACAAGTGGATGGAGTTGTGGAGGAATACAGAATTTAAGAGCCTTAGAAGTTATAATCCCAACAACATAAAACGAACCCGTGGCCGTGGAATTTCGGGCATGGCCTGGGGACAGGGAGAGCTGATTGCAACTCCTGCAGCAGTTGCAAGAGTTGCTGCTGGTATTGCAAATAAAGGCGTGCTTATTCCAAACAGGTACGTATTAAGCGTTAGCGGTCGCCCTACCCCTGTAAAACCTGGCGAAGCGATTGCTAAAAGTCCCCAGTTTGCGAGTCATATGACTGATTATATGCAGAAGCAGAGTGCTGGTAAAGCAGAGCGATTACGATTATTGGTGGCAGGAAAAACCGGAACTCCTGAACGGATTTGGAAAAGTGAAAGAATCAATGATGGATGGTATGTATTCTTTGCCCCAAAAGCAAATGGACCAGGGCACATTGTTACCTGTATTAGATTAGAGGCAGCAAAAGGTTCAAGTGAAGCGGTGAGACTTGCAGGTAGTTACGTTATTCCTACATTGCTTCGTCGAGGTTATATAAAAAGTTTTGAAAGTGGTGGCATTTCAAAAACCTCCATAAATACTCAATTTGCTACAGCTAATGGATTTTCTCATCCTGATAAGCAAAGTTCCGAAATAGCAGATACAGCTATACCGTCAAATAATGCGCCGGTTGACAAAAGACCATCAACAGAAAAAAATTCCCGGATAATAAAGCAAGGTAAAGCTGCGGCGAGTAAAAGCAACCAAACAACAATAGAAACAGCACCTTAAAAATTAAAACGGTAACGATATATTGCAGGAAAAGTTAAATAGTAAAGCTTTTGCCTGTAACAAAAAAAGTAAACTATACTTTGAATATATTGCCTCAAAAAAACATATTTACTTTATTTAAAAAATTTAAGAAAAAGCATTTAAAGCAAATTTACAATTACAATGTTCGATTTATTTAAAAGCCATCCTACCGATATAAAGAGTATTCGTGCTGCTCTGCTATATTTCATCAAGGAGCAATTACAAAAAGCAGAGGGCGGTGAAGGAGCTAACATAAGGGGATTGTGTTTGTATATTAATTGTAAAGAGGAAGAAAAGCATTTGTACGAAGCAGCGGTGTATGCTGATGAGGAAAACAGGTTTAAAGAAGAGGAGGTTCAAAAAATAGCGGATGATTACGCAATCGCACTTCCTGAGAATTGGACACTGCAAGTTGAATTTGTAAATGATATTCCTGCTGAAGCGATTAGAGCGCCTGACATAAGTGCTGCATTATTCATCTCCACAAAGAAAAATCCAAAAGTTCACCACGATGCAACTGCATATTTAAGAGTACTTAATGGCCAGGCCGAAAAAGATGTCTACACTATTTCTTCGAGGTCGGGCAAGATAAATATAGGCCGGGAAAGAAAAGTTCAGACTGCTGATGGTTTTTACAGAGAGAATTTAATTGCATTTCCCGATAGCAGTCCAAATGAAAGTAACAGATCTGTAAGCAGGCAACATGCGCACATAGAATGGAATGCAGAAAATGCTGCATTTTATTTATTTGCTGATGAAGGCGGCGTACCTCCTCACAACAAAATGAAAGTAAGAACAGTGGGAGGACTTCCGGTAAAATTGCAAACTACCGAAATTGGGCATCGCTTGCATGAAGGAGATCAGATTATTTTGGGTGAATCTGCTTTATTGGAATTCAGAAGTGATGCAGCTTATAGTTGACAAAAGTAACTAGAGAGAAATTGATAATAAAAGCTTATTCAGAATGTGAGCCTGTTGCAAAAGAGCGGTCAGAAACATGTTGTTTTATTATAGAATAACGAAAAGGTATGGTATTATGTATGTACTAATACGAAGACACTGTGCTATTGCCGCAGTCAATTTATCAATAATAAAAATATTTTTTTTGATTAAATTGTTGAAGCAGTAAATGCCGCACTCTTCATCGAAAAAGTCATAAACCTGGAAAACGAAAACTCGTGTGTAAATAATGGCAAAGGTTTTTACAATAGCAACAGGATTAGAAAACATGGGAGCCTTAAAAAGCGGTGGACAAGGTTCTGTGTATAAAGGAAGGAGAGTCGGAGAAATTATTACTGCTATAAAATTATTGCCTACCCCTATTTATTCTGAAAGTGAGAACGATAAAAACTATCACGACTTTCAGAATGAGGTTCAGAAATTAAAAAAGGTAAACGAGGAGCATAATCCCAACGTAGTTAAAATTCTAAGTTCTGGTTTATCTGAAACCGGCAATTTTCCGTTTATTGAAATGGCCTACATCGAAGGCCTCGATTTGGAGGAGTTGCTGAAGCCACCACATGATCCGGTTTTTAAGATAAAGGAAGTAGTAAGAGTTGCAGAGCAATTATCTAATGCATTGTCTCACTGCCACAAAGTTGGTGTTAGGCACGGAGATGTTAAAAGCAACAATGTAAAATATAATCTGCAGACAGGTAATTACGTACTACTCGATTTTGGCCTTGCCATGATGTCCGATGAACAAAGGAGAACAAGTTTAAGAAGGGCCGGTGCGGTCGAGTTTATGGCGCCTGAACAAAACGAAAGGCAAATGTTGTTCGCTACCGACGTGTATAGTTTTGGCGTTGTCATATTCGAATTATTAGCCGGTGTAGTACCTTTTCCTTTAGAAGACAAAGGTGAAACAGCAAGAAATCTTGTTCGTTTAGCTCATATTGAAAAGCCTGCCCCCGACATTCTATCGTTAAGGAGAGAGCATTTACCTCAGACATGGTCCGAAGAAAAAAAAGAGCGGGAAATGTTGGTGCCCGATTGGCTATTAGAACTAATATATAAATGCCTAAGGAAAGATCCCTCAGATCGGTTTAGCAACGGCATAGAGTTGCAGGAATTTATCGTTTATAATAGTGTTCATTCAGGTGTGAAAATCAGTCCGGTTCAAAGCGGTATTTCACAGGAGCAAAGTGAAAGATTACAAAAAGAAAATCTTCAGCTTCAACAACAATTAATAGGTTATAAGGAACAATTGAATAAGAGAGAAAAGGAACTGGCAGAACTGAGATCGGCTTTAGATGGTAAAGACATTGAATTACAAGATGTTGCTCAAAAGAAGATTTTTTCTCGGGAGAATGACTCACAAAAAAACGGCGTGTCAAAAACAGCATTTTTTGCATTGCTTTTGCTTACAGTTGGTCTCGCAGCATTCTCTGCTTTTACATTTTTGAAAAACAGCAATTCCTCAAGCTCAGCCGTAGCTGCTAATGATTTAAGAAAGGCCAATACGTCTAAAGACACAGGAAAGACATTATTGAAGGGAGCTGAGAAAAAACCTGCTCAGAGAAAAAGGGATTCGTTATCGCAGGTAAGGCATATTAGCGATTCTATAAAAAGAGCAAATAAAAAGCGCTTGACAGAAACGGATTCAAGTCAGAACACAAGCGACGGTCAAAATGCCGAAAAGACTACTGGGAATACTTCCGCGCAGGATAACCAGGACCAGGTATCAAACGAGATGGGTAAATACAAAGCCATCTCAGTCGCTTATTTTTATAATCAACCCGATGAAGACACCCGTCGCGACGGAGTGTTTATAAATAAATGGAATGCATCGGTCATTGCACAGGATGACATGAACGGATTCATATATGTCGTTTACACAAATGAAAAAAAGCAAACTACAAGAGGCTGGTTATTAAAGAAAGATCTGCAACGCATAAAATAACCTAAGCAATCGTTTATTTAGAACGTTTAAAAATGTGGGCATAACCCGCTGTTTTATAAAAGACCTCGATATTGCTTACTTCTTCCCAATTTTGTAGGAATCATTTTTAGCACAATTACCAAAAACTATAGATTGGATGAGCAAGGTTTTTACAATAACAGAAGGGCTTGAAAACATGGGGGCTATAAAGACAGGTGGACAAGGCTCTGTTTACAAAGGTCGTAGAATTGGTGAGATTATAACTGCTATAAAAATATTACCAACCCCGATTTACAGCGAAAGCGCTGAAGATAAAAACTATATCACTTTTCAAAATGAAGTGCAGAAGCTTAAGAAAGTAAACGAGGACCCTAATCCGAATGTTGTCAAAATTCTTAGTGCAGGCATAACAGATTCTGGCAATTTTCCATTTATCGAAATGGAGTTCATCGAGGGCCCTGATCTGGAAGAACTGCTAAAGCCGCCTCATTACCCATTGTTCACAATAAAAGAAGCGGTAAAAGTTGCAGATCAGCTTGCATGTGCACTGGCCCATTGCCATAAAGCAGATGTAAGGCATGGAGATATTAAAAGCAATAATGTAAAATATAATATTAGTACAGGCGACTATATATTGCTTGACTTTGGCCTCGCAGTGATGTCAGATGAGGAAAGAAGAACGAGTCTGAGACATGCGGGTGCAATAGAGTTTATGGCGCCCGAGCAGAATGATGGCAAGATGCTCTTTCAGACAGATGTATATAGCTTTGGGGTAATTATATTTGAATTACTTGCCGGCAAAGTTCCATTTCCTTTAGATGATCGTTCTGAAACAGGCCGAAATGCCGTAATGATTGCTCATCTCGAAATGCCGCCGCCGGATTTATTACAACTGCGCAGTCAATCTATACCTTCTTCCTGGAACGAAGAGAAAAAGCAACATGAGTTAAATGTGCCTGAATGGTTAACATCGTTGGTTTATAAATGCCTTGAGAAAAACCCCGAACACAGGTTTGGTAATGGCTTGGACTTGCATGAATATATAAGAGCACATGCTGTTCGTACCGCAGATAAAAGCGAATTGAAAGATGCTAGAATATCATTTTTGGAAGATGAGAATAAAAAACTTCGGGGCGAAAAGGAACAGTTGCAACAGCAGTTATTACAGTATAAACAAGAAGGATCAGGCAAAGTTCATAGCACCTCTCAGAATAAAACATTGGCTGCAAATGCAGCCTATGTCGTTAACTCGAAATCGACAGAAATAAGCAGTGGAAAGGCTACTTTAAAAAAATATAGTTGGATATTTATTTCTGTTTTAATTGTAGCAGTGTCTGTTGTTTATTTAATTAATCAACAGAAGACAGTGAAGTCTGCACCTGCAGTGGTGACACAAAAAATTGCCCCAGTAATTCCTCCTGCTGAACCTCTTGCAATACAAAGCCAACTACAGCAGGCTAAACAGTTTCTCATTGAAGGTAAACAGTCTGAAGCTTTTATAATTTATAGTAGTTTATCTAAACAGGAAATACCGGAAGCAATGTATTACTACGGTAAGCTTGCATTGCAGAATAAGAACAGTAATATCAGTTGTGTTGAAGCATTCGACTTATTAAAGAAGGCTAGTAACAAAGGTTATACTCCCGCAAAAAGAACGCTTGGCTTTTTGTACTCTTTTGCCAATGATAAAGTTGAATTACAACATGCAGGATATGCAGAACGTTGTCTTTTTACCCAAAATGTATCAAGAGGTTCGGTGCTATTAATGGAAGCGACTCTTCAGGGCGATACAAGTGCTGGCAGACTTCTAGATGTATTAAACTTACGATAGTAGACAAAACGTATCTCAAACAATTTAGCTGCTAAGACGCTTGTTATAGGTTTGCTAGCTATCTGATTTCTACATTTTCTAATACAATCAAATTTTCTTTTTGCAGATACTGCAAAATGTTCGATGCAGCAGTTTTGCTATCTATCAAAAACATTTCTTCCTGATATCTTGATCGTTCGATAATCTGTTCAATTTGAAGCTTTACTATATGTTTTTGTGTTTCTGACATTTTCTTATGTTTTTATGATTGCTCATACTTATTACCGGTAAAGCACGGTGTTTAATTGTTTTAACTCGACCGTTAGTAAATGTAATGCTAATTGTAGGGTATGTACGATAGCCGATTTTTAAAAGATTTGAACAAATGTTAATATAGTTGGCCTCTTATATATTTCCTTTTTTGGAAGAATTTTGTCTGGATCTGTTTATCGCCCCATTCAAAGCTTTCATTACAATAGTTTAAATCATCTTACATTTTTCTCAACAATAGCTTAATGGTTACCTGCTGATGAATGTAAATTCTTTTCTGCTCTTTATTTACTTTATAATGTGTAATAAGTTGATTAGTTGATGATAAAGGACATGTAGTAAGGTTGCCAGGTAGTTTGAACATGTTTTTTTCTTAAATCTTTTTTTAATAAATTTTATTAAGTCTAAAGGTATTACGCTATATTTTTCTGACTTTCGTACTTGGTTTTCAACCAATAGTTAAGAAATCAGCTAAAGTTTTAAAAAATGAGCAATACTCCAAATACCTTGTTCGATAAAGTGTGGGACGCACACGTGATCCGTAAAATTGAAGATGGTCCTGACGTTTTTTTTATTGACAGGCATTTTATTCATGAGGTTACCAGCCCTGTTGCTTTCCTTGGTCTTCAGACAAGAGGTATTGATGTTATGTCGCCTGAACGCACTTTTGCTACAGCAGATCATAATACGCCCACTATCAATCAGCATTTGCCTGTGCAGGACCCTCTTTCTGCCAATCAGTTAAATCAGCTCGAAGCAAATAGTGCTAAATACGGAATTTCTCATTGGGGATTAAATAATCCTAAAAACGGTATTGTGCATGTGGTAGGTCCTGAAAATGGAATTACGCTTCCGGGTATGACGATTGTCTGCGGAGATTCTCATACATCCACTCACGGCGCCTTCGGGGCCATCGCTTTTGGTATAGGTACTTCAGAAGTTGAGATGGTACTTTCTTCTCAGTGCATTATGCAGCCGAAGCCTAAAAAAATGCTTATCAGTGTCAATGGAAAACTTGGCAGGGGCGTTACTCCTAAAGACGTTGCTTTGTATATTATTGCTAAGATGACTACCAGCGGTGCCACCGGTTATTTTGTGGAGTATGCAGGAGACGTGTTTAAAAATATGACCATGGAAGGGCGTATGACAGTCTGTAACATGAGTATAGAAATGGGTGCCCGCGGAGGTATGGTAGCTCCCGACCAAACAACGTTTGATTATATCAATGGCCGTGAAAAGGCTCCAAAAGGCGAAGCATGGAAAAAAGCACTTGCTTACTGGAAAACATTACAAACAGACGAAGGTGCGTCTTTCGATTTGGAATATAACTTCAATGCTGCTGATATCGAACCAATGATTACATACGGTACAAATCCCGGTATGGGCATTGGCATTAGCAAACATATACCTACAGCCGAATCCATAGAAGGTGGTAAAACAACTTATGAAAAGGCGCTTAATTACATGGGTTTTCACGAAGACGAAGAGATGATTGGTAAGAAGGTCGATTATGTATTTGTGGGTAGTTGTACCAATGGGCGTATAGAAGATTTTAGGGCTTTTGCCTCCATCATAAAGGGCCGCAAAAAAGCTGACAATGTAACAGCCTGGATTGTTCCGGGTTCGCATATCGTAGAACAACAAATAAAAGAAGAAGGTATTCTGGATATATTAAATGAAGCTGGTTTTGAATTACGTCAACCCGGTTGTTCTGCATGTTTAGCGATGAATGATGATAAAGTACCTGCCGGCAAATATGCAGTCAGTACCAGCAACCGTAATTTTGAGGGTCGGCAGGGACCGAATAGTCGTACTTTACTTGCAAGTCCCCTGGTAGCTGCTGCTGCTGCTGTTACCGGCGTGGTTACGGATCCAAGAGAACTGATGGAAGAGGACGAGTTAGCAGCAAGCTATTAATATTGTAAGTTTTTTTTGGAGCCGGGTAGGAGTGCTGCTATTGGGCATTGTTGCGTCGCACTCTTATACGGGTTTTTGCTTATTCACCTTCGCTCATGTAATGTTAACTGAACGCAGCCTGATGGTATTTTTCACTGTAATAGGTAATGAAGAAGCTTTGGGTGGGTGAAGAACGGATAAGTATGCAAAAGCGTTTTAGTACAGATTCTTTTGGCACCTATATCTTATTAAATTTGAAGAGGAAAGAAATAAATTGAAAAGAATATAAAAGTTAGAACGCAACACTGAAACGATATACGAGTTTTAAAGACTTGAAATCAAGTGATAATTCCAATAGAAAAAAAGAGACATCTTTGCTTTAGTAAAAGAAACTGAATTCAAAGAGTTGATCGGTCTTTTTGAGAAAATCACTCTTGACAAAAGGCAATGCGGATAAGATGCCAAATGCTTTAAATCACAAGCAGAATGGACAAGAACTTACAGGATTTAAACCAAACATTGGGAGCAAAACTCTTTGGAGGAAACAGAATGTTTATTGATACAAAAGAGGCACTTATCTTAACTCGGAAATATTTTAAAAACAGTAAGCTATGATAAATTTTAAAAAAATGGACGACAAATACTTTGTGTTTGTAAACAACCCTTCAAGCACCATGGAAGAAAAAGGATTTAGTGATTTTTTAAATACCGCAAAACAAAAGCATCACGAACACAAGCATCAAAAATAAAGACATCACCTAAAACAAAAACAACTGCCTGACGAAAAGCTAATACCTGAAAATAGACGCTTATTATACAACTCACAAAATGGTTATCGCAAATCCCATATATGATGTAGTTTTCAAAAGAATGATGGAGAACGAGAGAGTTGCAAAGTTCTTTATAGGGACTCTTTTGGAACAAAACATTGAAACGGTAGAGGTGAAACCGCAGGAATTTACTTATACAGAAGGGCTTGCAGGGCTGGCCGTCTTTCGCCTCGACTTTATAGCCACAATCAAAACAGAATCAGGTGAACTAAAAAAAGTTTTAATAGAAATTCAAAAAGCAAGAAATCAAATAGATTTGATGCGCTTCAGAAGGTATCTGGCAGAACAGTACAAAAAGCAAGACACCGTTAATAATATAAAAGTAATTTTGCCTGTTACTACCATCTATGTCCTGGGTTTCAAACTTCCTGAAATTGATTCGCCTTGTCTCAAAGTTGAGCGCAACTATAAAGATTTGGTAAACAGTAAGATTATTAATACCAAAAGTGATTTTGTAGAAAAGCTAACGCACGACAGTTTTATTGTGCAGGTTGAGCGTATCACAGACAAGTACCAAACGAGATTAGACAAATTGTTAAGCGTCTTCGAACAGACGAACTTCGTTGATAACAATACAATCACTAAACAATTTAACCACGAACCCGACCTTGAAGAAGTAAAAATCATAACGGATATTTTGCATTATACTGGTACCGACCCAGAAGAGAAAGAGCGAATTGAAATTGAGCAGGAAGCCTGGAGGTCTGTAAATGCAATGTTTGAACAGAAGGAAAATGAACTTATGCAAGTCATCGAGCAAAAAAACAAAGCATTGACAGAGAAAGACAAACTGATAGAAGAATTGCTACGGAAACTTAACGAGAAGTAGAACACAACACAACATAACAATCCAATTGATATAACAATTAAAAAAGCTTATAGCTAGCAGCTAACAGCTAGCAGCTCTTAACATGGCTTACGATAAATTTACTGTTCTTAGAAGTTCGGCTGTTCCTTTGCCGATAGAAAACGTAGACACAGACCAGATCATTCCGGCACGCTTTTTAAAAGCCACCGAACGTAAAGAGTTTGGCGATAATTTATTTAGAGACTGGCGCTACAACCAGGACGGTACACCTAAAGCAGATTTCATTTTAAATAACCCTGTTTATTCCGGAAAAATATTGGTTGGGGGAAAAAATTTTGGTAGCGGAAGTAGTCGTGAGCATGCAGCATGGGCTATTTATGACTATGGGTTTCGTTGCGTTGTATCAAGTTTTTTTGCTGATATTTTTAAAGGTAACTCAATCAATATTGGTGTTCTTCCTGTGCAGGTAAGTCCTGCATTTTTGGATAAAATTTTTACCGCTATTGAGGCAGATCCAAAAACAGAACTTGCAGTAAATTTGCCTGAACAAACAATAACTGTGCTTGCTACCGGTGAAAGCGAGTCGTTTGCTATTAATGGCTATAAAAAGCATAATTTATTGAATGGCTTCGACGATATCGATTATTTGCAGGCGATGAAAAAAGATGTCGGGGCTTTTGCGGCGAACAGTATGTACTAAAGCTCAGTGCTTTATTAAAGTAGTGCAGGTTTTTTGAATTGAAATAATTTTACTCTGAAGAAATATGCAAGTAGCTATAGAACCGAAAATCAATCAGGCTTCGGCCAAAGGAAAAACAATGGCAAATGTGCAAAGGCATATTGAAATCATGGACACTACACTTCGCGATGGTGAACAAACGAGTGGCGTGTCTTTTTCTGCTTCAGAAAAATTGACAATAGCTCAAATTTTATTAACTGAAGTTAAAGTTGATCGAATTGAAATCGCTTCAGCCCGGGTATCCGAAGGTGAATTTCAGGCGGTAAAAAATATTACAGAATGGGCGTCAATTCATAATTATCTCGACAGCATCGAAGTTCTGACATTTGTTGACGGCGATATTTCTGTAAACTGGATGCTGGAAGCAGGCGCAAAAGTAATGAACCTGCTTACTAAAGGTTCATTAAACCATCTGACACATCAATTAAAGAAAACACCGGAACAACATTTTTCGGAGGTTGCAGATGTAATAGCACTTGCAAACAAAAATGGTATTGAGTGTAATGTGTACCTTGAGGATTGGAGTAACGGTATGCGTAATTCTAAAGAATACGTTTTGCAGTATCTTGACTTTTTACAACATCAGCCGATCAGGCGGGTACTTCTGCCAGATACATTAGGAGTGCTGATACCGACAGAAGTTTTTTCTTATACACACGAGCTGGTAACAAAATATCCGCAATTGCATTTCGATTTTCATGCTCACAACGATTATGATTTAGGAACTGCAAATGTTTTGGAAGCTGTTAAAGCCGGTATACATGGTCTTCACCTAACCGTAAACGGAATGGGGGAAAGGGCAGGCAATGCTTCCCTCGCAAGCGCTGTTGCAGTTCTAAACGACTATATGAAGAGCGTAAAAACTTCTGTAGTTGAAAAATCACTGTATTCGGTCAGTAAACTGGTTGAAACCTTTTCGGGATTTAGAATACCTGATAACAAACCGGTAATAGGGGAGAACGTCTTTACCCAAACAGCAGGAATACATGCTGACGGAGATAAAAAAAACAACTTATATTTTAATGAATTGTTGCCCGAACGATTTGGCCGTGAACGTAAATACGCATTAGGCAAAACAAGTGGAAAGGCAAACATCGAAAACAATCTGCAACAATTAGGGATACAACTTTCTGATGAGGATCTAAAAAAAGTTACTCAACGAATTATTGAACTTGGAGACCGCAAGGAAGTGGTGACCCAGGCGGATTTGCCCTATATTCTGTCTGATGTGTTAGATAGTAATACAATTAAAGAAAAAGTGCAGTTAGAGAATTATGTCTTAACTCATTCAAAAAATTTAAGACCCTCTGTGACTTTACGGCTGAAAATCGAAGATGAAACTTTTGAGGAGCATGCACAAGGCGATGGGCAATACGATGCATTCATGAACGCTCTAAAAATAGTGTATAAAAACAAAGGTCTCGAATTCCCTCAACTGACAGACTATGCCGTAAGAATTCCTCCCGGTGGTAAATCTGATGCGCTATGCGAAACAATCATTTCATGGCTGTGCAGTAACGGAAAACAGTTTAAAACACGTGGTTTAGATAGTGATCAAACTGTAGCGGCAATTAAGGCAACACAAAAGATGTTGAATTTAATTTGAAAGTGGGTCAATTTGAAAATTTGAAAATGAAACGCAAGTTTTGGCTTTCAATTCGACCCTGTTGAAAGTATCAAATCACGATTCAAAGTTGTAAAATCGAAACTTCGAGTTCGGCATCCGAAACTCAAAACTGTAACTCAAAACAACCAACTCACCAAACGAACCATGGCAAAAAAACACATACTCATCGTACCAGGCGATGGAATAGGACAGGAAGTAACAGCAGTAGGAAAAAAGGTGCTAGATAAGATTGCAGAAAAATTCGGACATGAATTTTCTTATGACGAGGCGTTGATTGGGCATGTAGCTATCGAAGCAACAGGTAATCCGTTGCCTGATGAGACATTAGAGAAAATGAAAAGTGCGGATGCAGTTTTATTTGGTGCCGTTGGACATCCAAAGTACGATAATGATCCAACAGCCAAAGTTCGTCCGGAACAAGGTTTATTAAAAATGCGTAAAGAATTAGGCTTATATGCTAACCTGCGTCCGATAAAATTGTTTGATGAATTATTAGGCGCTTCAAGCATAAAGCCGGAAATTCTAAAAGGTGCCGACATCCTGTTTTTTCGTGAGTTGACAGGTGACATATACTTTGGTGAAAAAGGCCGCAAGAACGATGGCGACACCGCTTACGACGTTGCAGAGTATAGCCGATACGAAGTGGAAAGAATAGCCCGGAAGGCATTTGATGCTGCATTGACACGTAAAAAAAAGGTTTGTTCGGTAGATAAAGCTAATGTACTCGAAACTAGTCGTCTGTGGCGTGAAGTGGTTCAAAAAGTTGCTCTCGAATATCCCGAAGTCGAAGTAGAGCATCAGTTTGTAGATACAACAGCAATGTTACTGATAAAGGATCCGTGTCGCTTTGATGTTGTGGTAACTGCAAATCTTTTTGGAGATATTCTCACTGATGAAGCTTCACAAATTGCCGGTTCTATGGGAATGCTTGCTTCAGCATCTATTGGCGACGGTACCGGCGTATATGAACCAATTCACGGCTCAGCACATGATATAACAGGTAAAGGTGTAGCAAATCCACTTGCTTCAATTCTTTCAGCGGCGTTGTTACTGGATATTTCTTTTGGGATGAAAGCTGAATCAGAAGCTGTAATTAATGCAGTTGATCGATTACTAAAAGATGGTTTTCGTACCAGGGATATTGCAGATGCTAATTCACCCCTCGAAAAAATATTAGGGACTGACTCAATTGGCGAAGAAGTTTTGAAAAATCTGTAAAGTATTTTAAAACTTACTTTTTTTTCAATTGAAATTTATTCTCTTTAAGCAATGAGGTATTAACAAAGGAGGCTCCCTATCGAACATCCTTTATTTTTCATGCCACTTTATTTCAATACTACTTATTTTATTAAAAGAAACGCCAAGGACGTGCGTCAGCCAGTTTAGGTTTCTCAATAACAATAGAACTAGTAACGTACTTGTTGTTACATTTCTTTGACAGTCAGAACATTAATCACATCTTTCTAAATTTTAGGGAAAAGTTGTTGCCATTTTAAAAATTACCCTATATTTATACCGAAAATATCATTGTTGACCTAGTTTCTATCCTTTTTAACAAGCCACTATGAACTATGCGCTTCGTATCATCTTCTCCAGAGTTATAGCTTTGAGAAGTCGAATTTCACCACTATTTCATATTTCAATTCATAATATAAAAATTTCGAGCAGCGAAAATTCAATTTTCGATGCCTTGAATTAATACCTCAACCCGTACAACTAAAAACTATGATTAACATTTATCTTAAAAAACCAATAGAACCTCCATGCATTTAAAAGGTTACTAATTCAGCTTCGAAATTTGAAACCCCTGTATTGTAAATAAAAATTAGATTCTTGTCATGAAAAAAACTGTACCAAAACGAAGTAGAGATATCAGCTCTAAGAACTGCTCATACTCGCACTTTAGAAGATTGAAATTTCTTTTCTTAATTATTTCAACTTTCCTTACCGTTAATCTTTTCGCCCAGCAAAGAATAACAGGAAAAATTACCTCCCGGGACTCTACACTCGAAGGGGTCACAGTAATGGTAAAAGGCAGTACTGCTGCTACCCAAACTGATGCCCGCGGCAATTTTATTATCAATGCTCCTGCAAATGCTACACTTGTAATTAGCAATGTGGGTTACACGAACCAGGAAGTGAAAGTTGGAAATCGTTCTTCGATTAATATTCAGCTTCAGCCATCTGCCAATCAACTTACTGACGTAGTGGTGGTTGGATATGGCGTGCAAAAGAAAGTTACTGTTACAGGTTCTGTTGCAACTGTAAAAGGCACGGAACTGGAAAAATCTCCGACAGTCAATCTTTCTAATGCCCTTGTCGGTCGTTTGCCAGGTATCACTGCTATTAACGCAAGCGGTCAACCTGGTTTTGATGGTTCAACTATCCGTATTCGCGGTACCAATACAACCGGTAA
>JBBPZJ010000418.1:0-3005 GCA_038199395.1 Chitinophagales bacterium | reverse complement strand
CACGGTTTTCGTACCTTTTTAAAAGCGAATACTCTTCTTTGGTATCTTTTCGCTCCTCCTTATCCTCTTTTAGTTTAAACCCCCAGTCACCACCCGACAATTGGTGAACTGCTGCTTCCATTGCTATCAATGTACCACCACGGTTGACGAATTCTTTCAATTTGTCTGAAGTATTCTTATCAGTAAGACTTCGGTAATTGCCGTCAGGAACAATTAGAACATTATAATTTTTCAAACTAATACGGCCGAGATCGGAAGCATTAATCAAGGTAATGGGGTATTCAAGCTGCTGCTCGAAAAGATGCCATACTTCACCTGCTGCCAGCGACGAGGTTTGCTCACCGGTTATTAATGCAACTTTAGGAACACGAATTGGCCTCATATCAGAAGAACCAAAGTCGGGGCCTTTATCCATAAATCCTGATGAAACAGCATCGACTTCTACTTCATTTTTTAGCACAAGGTCATTTATAATGTTTTGAAGATTCGCAGGATTTGATTTTTGCAGCACAATCAACGTGCCCTGGTTGTATTGCTTTTGATTGTAAGTAAAAGGTTTTTCTGAAAATCTGACTTTTATGTTCTGCTTGAGTAGTTGTGCCAGCATTTTTACACTACTGATGGAACTATATGGTATTAAATAGCCGTAAGTTGAGGATGAAAGTGACCGGACACTAACCACAGGTTGATAAGGAATTATAGGCAATGCACTAGCAACAGCATAAGCATCGACGCCATAGGCAAAAGGCAAAGACCATGCAGTAATATCATATGTAACGGAGTCTGTAAGCTTGCTTTTTTGTTCAAGTAAAACTCTAGCTAATGTAGATTTTGGTTGAAAAGAACTAACAGCAAGAGTGTATTTTTTAAGATTTCCATTTTCCTGTTTGCCGGTAATATAGTTTAGTCCTTTAAAAGGCTTACCTCCTATCGTTCCATATTCAATTCCATTTATCTTCAACAAACTTGCAATACTATTTATTTTATCAGCATTATCACTTGTTAATACATATGTTTTCACCGGGTTACCCTTCCCGGCTTTATTATCATCAAAAAATTTTTTGAATTCTGACACCAACCGCCCGGCATTTTGAGAAGCCATTTCAATTGTAGAAAGTGCGGTAGTGTAATGATGATTTACCCTGTCAACCAATGTCAGTATCTCACCAGATGCCGTAGTCACGCCCAAACCACCGCGTGGCCCTCCACCCTGCTCAAACGTCATTCCTATTGCACCGTTGTAGATGGGATAAGTATCGCCATACGATGGATAAAGCAAATCAAACCGTTCTTTTGTGAAAAACAGCCAGCCATTTTTGTCGAAGTATTTAGCGTTGTTTTTACCAATTATTTTTTGAAATTCTCTTTGCCACGGAGTGATGACTTCATGAAAAGGCTCTGCGGCAGGAGCAAAATAGTACGGGTTATTTATCGACTGTTCGTGAAAATCAACATGAATTTGCGGCAACCACTGGTTATACTTTACCATGCGCTGCTGGGTTTCTTTTTGCGTTTGCCAGGCCCAATCCCTGTTTAAATCAAAATTATAATGGTTCGTTCTTCCGCCGGGCCAGGGCTCACTGTGTTCTCTTGACTGAGGGTCAATGTTATAATGATTGCCTGAAACGGAATTAAACCAATTAACATACCTGTCTCTTCCATCGGGATTGATACATGG
This sequence comes from Chitinophagales bacterium, assembly GCA_038199395.1. Classification (GTDB taxonomy): domain Bacteria; phylum Bacteroidota; class Bacteroidia; order Chitinophagales; family Chitinophagaceae; genus Segetibacter. The sequence continues at coordinate 1,327 of JBBPZJ010000418.1, read as the reverse complement.
ATCAAGAATGATAACTGTATTTTTAAGCCATTCTTTTGTCGATGTATTTGCAGGATCGACAAGAGCATATAATGTAAGCATTGCCGCTTCAGAAGAAGATGTTTCATTTCCATGAACATTATAACTTAACCAAACTATTGCGGGGTTATTCGTCGAGGCATTTATTGATTTTGCGCCAGCCAAACCTGCAAGTGCAAGATTATTTTGTCTTATGCTTTCGATGTTTTTAAGATTTTCAGGTGTGGCAACAATTAGAAGGACCAACTCCCTTCCTTCATAGGTTTCTCCATACTTTTCTATTTTGACCATGTCTGGTTTTGCCAATGCAACTGACCTCACATAATTGACAATTTTATAGTGAGGGGTAAAATGGGTACCAATTTTATAACCGAGAAATTGTTCGGGCGATTGCAATGTTTGGCTAATAGCACAAACACGGGCAAAAATGAGTAGCAACAATAAGAGATATTTCATAAGAGCAACTTCAAAAAAATAAAGGCACGAAATTAATTAAAGAATACCTACCGTCAGAAATAGTAGCGTAATAAAACTCATTGGCAAAATGGCAATATTATTTTATTGTACCAGTTGGGTATGCAATACATCTAAAGTATCTGCGGGACTTGAGCACAGACCGGGATGAACAGGTGAGGTTTGAACTACCGTACTACGTGATGCGGTAAGCCAACGAAACCGGGAAGCTATCGGCAGCTTGCCAATCGGTCCTCCCTCCCCGGCACCAATGGAAATGGTCTCGAACGCCTTTAGTCTTTGTTCCAATTCCTGCAGATCCAACTCACTCGAAAGAGCCTTTAAACGAGCTTCGTTTAAGGTGAACTTTGTTTGTAAAAAACGTCTGGCAGAGCAATACAGAATAATTCCTACATTGAGGAACTCCTCCCGCTCAACACACGGCACTACACGTATTATTGCGTATTCAAATAAGTGCTTCTCTTGCATGCAGGGCTTCTTTGACAAAAATTGCTGAGTTGAGTAAACGGGTTTCTAAGAACTCTATATACACCTTTCGTTTTTCGTCGGCAGGCAATGTAGGTGCGTCATTTATTAGCCATTTATCAGGAATTAACGTAACAATCGAACGAATACAATCTACGCTAAGAATAGAACGAAATACTTTGTCGACAGCCTCCAATTCCGAAGCAAAAGGAAGTAGGACATGGTCTTTAACCTGCACAAATGGCCTTCGGGCTTGCTCTTCGATATTCTGCCACGAATGATGAAAATATAAAGACGCTCCGTGATCGATCAACCAAAGCTCTTTATGCCACATGAGCATGTTAGTATTTCTTACGGTGCGATCCACATT
>JBBPZJ010000417.1:0-2220 GCA_038199395.1 Chitinophagales bacterium | reverse complement strand
GGAGTATGAACTTTATCAAATTCTTATCTGGTTTTCACATGGGAGGCAAAGAATTATAAATTTTGAGCCAGTATTTAAAAAATTTGCAAAAGGAGAATTTGGCAGATGGGAACTTCCGTCAAACTTTAAAAATTTCAAGTTGATAACGGCAATATTTTTTTTGGAGCACAAATGAAGATATTATATTTCCTGTTTTTTTTCTTTACAGGAGTGAATATGGAAGAACTCAAAGGGAAGAAGTATTATATGTGATATTGGAATAGTAAAAAAAACTTTGCTCCTTATGTATTCTTTGCATGAAAAATAGAAAAACATCTCTTTCGTTAATGACACTGCCCTTGAAGCTGCAGCCAATCATCACCCATCAAAAATTGTCATTGGCAAAGTTTTTACTGTTATGCATTTCATCTCTAATTTACCTTAGACCTTATTATAGTCAGGATGAAAAACTCAACAGCCAATACTGCTCCTAATAAAATAAAAACTTTTTTTCGTAAAGCCGGGTGGAAGGAAGTTTTGGCAATTATTTTTATAACTGTTGCCTGCTATTTTTTCTGGAAACAACGCGGAGAATTAAGGTCTTTGGGAGCTTCTTTAGAAAACACCCGCAGATTATGGTTATGGCTCGGAATTGGCGGAACCGTTATTTATATATTGCTGCAGTCGGCTTTATATGTATACAGTTTTTTGGCAATCGGCGGAAAAATTACGTGGCTTAATGCAATAGAATTATACCTTAAAAGAAACGTAGTCGCTGTTTTTCTTCCTGCCGGCGGTATCACCGCTTTAGCTTACCTGCCTTCTAATATAAAAGAGAGTCAGCCTAACACACAACAGGTGCACCACGCATCTGTTGTTTACGGCTTTATTGGTATTTTTTCCGTTTTTATTGTTGCCGTTCCGGTGCTTTTATATCTGTGGCTACAACATTCAACAGTTCCCGGAACGGGGATAGCTTTTTTTACAGTGCTTGCAATATTAATATTAATGGTATTATTTGTAAGGTCGGTAAAAACGAAGGGGCCTCTTTATAGATGGGCAATAAAAGGCAGGCCGAAAATTGAAAAATTTCTTACTGAAACTTTTTCATTTGATCTTTCTATGAAACAATTTTGGCGGGCTACACTAATTTCTGTTTTTATCGAAGTAATCGGTATTGTACATCTTTATATTTCTTTACTTGGTGCAGGTGTCCATCCTTTGTGGGAAGCTTCTATTATCGGTTATATTGTTGCCGCTATTTTTCTTATTATTTCTCCTTTTCTCCGGGGGATGGGTGCAATAGAATTGTCGCTCACTTTCATTTTGCAGAAATATGATTACCCTACCGTTGCGGCGGTACAATCAATGCTGCTGTTCAGGTTTTATGAATTTTGGCTGCCACTGCTGGTAGGTCTGTTATTGTATGCATCGAAAGGCCGGCACTTATTTATAAGAAATAAAAGTTCCGAAACTGCTGAAGGGGCTTTAGATCAGCTCAAAAAAAAAGGCCCACTTTTATAGCAAGTGATAAACACTTTTCTCCATTTAGAGTTGGGGCTATCTATCTAATAAGAAGAACGGTACCTTTTTTAAATATTGTTTTGCCGAGGTAATCTGTTCCTTCGGCAATAAATACATAGGTACCCCCTGATTGTTCCTTTCCTCCGAAAGTTCCGTCCCACCCTGCACCGATAACTGATGAGCTATAAACCAATTGTCCCCATCGGTTATAAACCCTAAAAGCACTGATATTTTTCATACCAACGGCAATAGGTTTAAAAAAATCATTTTTGCCATCATGGTTAGGTGTAAAGGCAGTTGGTACGAATATATCTGGCGCTGTTTTAAATACCTTCACTTTTATTTCATCTTCCTGCACGCATCCCGCTCCTGCGCTGACCTTTACTGTATAGGTTATAGAATCGTAAGAAGCATCTAAAACAACCACTGGATTCGGGATAGATGGATTGTTCATACCGGTAGTTGGGCTCCATACATAAGAGGTGCCTCCTGAAGCATTTAATTGCAGAGGTTGATTAGCTACAATAGTAGTATCATTTCCCGCAAATGCATTAACCTTCGGAGTTACGGTAACAACAACTGTGTCAGTAACAGTTTTAGGGCAGCCTAACGTATCATTTACTGAAAGAATAAATGCGGTAGTTTTAGTCGGGTTAGCTATTGGAGTAAGCGTGTTGCTGTTTATAAGAGAATTTGCAGGTGTCCACCTAAAAACGG
>JBBPZJ010000416.1:0-5637 GCA_038199395.1 Chitinophagales bacterium | reverse complement strand
TAGATGAAAACACAAGGCTTGTTCTTTGGCCCGAAACCGCCTTACCGGTTCCTGCCTCGCAAGACCAGGTGCAACAAAACGCTCATTACCTTGCTGTATTCGATTTTGTAAATCGACACCCGACCATTACGCTTCAAACGGGCATAGAAACTTATAAAAATTACGGAACCCAAAAAGCTACGAAGACTGCAAGGAAGCATGAAATAGATGGCATCTATTACGATGCTTTTAATGCGGCGGTGGTTATAAAAGCGGGTGAACCTTTACAATTTTATAATAAAAGCAAACTCGTGCCGGGGGTAGAAACGCTGCCCGATTTCCTGCTTTGGCTGGGTGCAATCTTTGAAAAATTTGGTGGAACTGCCGGAGGGTATGGTCATGATAAGGAAGCAGTTGCTTTTAAGGTAAAAGGAAATCCTTATGTCACTGCACCTATCATTTGCTACGAGAGTATTTATGGAGAATACATTACCAGTTATGTAGAGAAAGGCGCTAACCTCCTTACCATTATGACCAACGACGGCTGGTGGGCAAATACACCGGGTCACAAGCAACACCTTGATTATGCCAGGTTAAGAGCTGTAGAGACCAGAAAATGGATAGCACGAAGTGCAAATACCGGCATTTCAGCGGTTATAAATAGTAATGGAGATATTGTTGCATCAAGGCCGTGGGATGAAGCCGCTGCTATTAAATATGCAATACCAGCCATAAGCGGCGAAACTTTTTATGTACGCAATGGCGCTTTAATATATGGGCTTGCGCTTTTTATTTTGACTGTTCTACTGGCTTATCATTTTATAATGATTTTGAAAAAAAGGTTTTTGGGGAACAAATAAAACAGTAATCTTTTATCCCGAAGAACAAAATATTTTTAAACAATCAAACGTTGATTAATGGAAACAGAAAAATAATCACCGCATTAGAATACTTAAGTCTGGTGAAGAGACATTTTTTAAAAACAAGTATAACAATTACGATCATACAGGATGAAAGGAACAAAACTGGTAATAGGATTATTACTGCTAATACGATTACTTCTCCGGCATTAATTTTTTGTCCTGCCCGACGGATTTAAAATTTTGAGACTTACAGAATGTTTGCCTTTTGGCAATTGATAGTTCCATGCAAGCTCATAGCGGCGGGTGGTAAAGCTTACCGGCAATTTTATTACCTCCACTTTTTTATTGTCGACATATAATTCTGCTGTGTCCTGCGGGGGTCTCCTCTAAAGGCAGGCGTTCTTTACCTGAAAATCTGGCTTACTTCAATGCATGGATCGCTCCTAACCACCTTGCCACTTGCTAATGCTCATCCCGCACATAGAGACTTGCACTCCTTGGCTTCTCATTTCTAAGAACTATATTTACTATTCAGGGCACACACATGAGCGTTTGCAATAGTGAGGCTGTATGTTGGAGCAATTGGCGGAGTCATACTATCAGCTTTGGTTCTGGCGGTCAGTTATTAATGTAGCTTTTAGTTATTGACTTCAATTTTAAAACAAAAACCAGGCAGCAGTTGTGGGCAGACGTTTTTCAAATATCCCACCTTCAGTAATACCTAACGTTGCACGCAAGATTAAAAAAGATCTTACAAGTTAACGTTTCTCGCAAATTTGAAGAAAAGAGAGTGAAATGAAAACGGAACTACAAGTAGAAATAACTTTCGAGCAAGTTCTTTCCTTAGTTAGACAATTGCCAAGGCAGTAAAAAATCAAGCTGACCAAAGAGTTAGAAAAGGAAGTTATAGAAACCAAATTATCAGAACTACTCCAAATATTTAGAACCGAAGAATTGAGTTTGGAGACAATAAACGAAGAGGTTGAAATCGTAAGACAGCAGATATATGACTGCAAAAAACATTAAGGTTATTTTCGACCCATGTTTGGATTAGCTTTCTTATCGGAAAACGTTTGTCTATTATCAAAACATATATTTAACTGGAGAAATAAAAATTATTATAACAGAACAACTTTTGAAAGAAATAAAGGAAGTTACCAGTAGAGATAAATTCTAAATATTTTCCGCAACAAAGTGTAGCAGAACTTACTGAGCTTTTAGAAACCATTGCAGAAAGGGTTGAAATAAAACCAACACATTTTATAAACCGAGACCCTAGAGACAATTTTTTGTTGGACCTGATAGACTTTTCGTGCGCTGATGATTTGGTAACAGGAGACAAAGATTTATTAGAATTTATCTCGTTCAAAACAGCATTCATTCTAACACCTGCTAATTTTGAAAAGGTAATCAATCAATGAAACGTAGAAAGCCTACCGCCAACATTAAGTGGAGTAGACGAAAAGCCCCATAAAAGCCCCGATACTACTGTCCGCCTCTAAAGTTTAAACAGATTATGACAACAGACGTGATAAAATATTTATTGCACGACCGACAAAGAAGAAACTTTACTCTTATTTCTTTTTTGCTTGCACTGACTTTGACATCAATTGTTTTGGATTTTTTGGAAGCATTTTTTAATCATTTTTCTTTTTACATTGCTGAATCATTACTTTTCAGCTCTTTTTGGATGCTATTCTTTCCGCTAATGAACGTTCAGATATATTTTGCTAAGAGAAGAGAATCTATTGTGGCAGGCTTATCACTCGCAATAATATTGATAGTTGCTCATCTAACACTTTTTCCTGTTCTTGTCTGGCTATTATCTAAGCTTTTCTACTATCATACATTCTCCTATTGGCAAACATTTGAGTTCGGCATAATTGCGAATTTTTTTAAAGCTGCTCTGCTTTACACTATCCCAATATTCTTCATGCTCCTATTTAGACAAAAAAATCAAAAAATACCGTCAACTATCGAAGAAGCAATACAGCCAAAAAAGGTTTTTCTTTTATCCATCATAGTTACTGACACAAATCGTCAAAAACTTTCCATTAAAACTGAAGATGTCTTCTATTTTTCTGCAAACCCGCCTTATGTGACCATTTATCACAAGAACAAAAAATATCTGCACTCTGAAACTCTAATATCCCTGACGTCTCAACTTGACAACAAAAAGTTTGTACGCATTCATAAATCTTTTATCGTGAACATTTATTTTGTGGCTTCCTATAAATCACGGCTAAACGGAGATTATGACCTGGTTCTAAAAAATGGTACACAGCTACGGGTGAGCAGAAATTATGCTTCGTCCTTTAAAAACATGTTTGAAAACAGTCATCGTCTTACCACATAATAAACTCATCTTCCCGCAATTGATTTGTGAATCAGCGGTTCAACACACCATCTTTGTAATAAAAAGTGGAATGAACAAATTGGCTTTTTTCTCAGCAAGTTTTGCATTATTGATGCTGTCGAGTTGCATGGGTCAAACTAACCAGCTTCCTTCATCAAAAAATAATCAAAATAAATTGGCAGGTGGTGGTTGCGACGGCTGCGAGTTGATGTATGCCGGAATGCCACAAAACATAAAATCCGTTGACACAAGTGTAAGTTGGTATGAAAAAGGACAGCATTTATTAGTAACCGGAACAGTTTATAAAGTTGACGGTAACACACCTGCTTCCGGTGTTATCATTTACTATTGGCAAACCGATAATAATGGCTACTATTCTCCAAAGGACGGAATGAATGAACAGGCAAAACGCCACGGTCATATCAGGGGTTGGGTAAAGACAGACGAGAACGGAAAGTATTTCATTTATACAATTCGTCCCGCTCCTTACCCAAACCAAAAAATGCCAGCACATATTCACACTTCTATCAAAGAACCTGATATTGATAACGAATACTACATTGACGAATTTGTTTTTGACGATGATAAGTTTTTAACTACAGAAAAAAGAAGAAAATTAGAAAACCGGGGCGGAAGCGGAATTCTAAGAGTTTTAATAAATGGAGATTTGCAGGTAGCGGAGCACAACATTATTTTGGGATTGAACATTCCTAATTATCCGACAACAAATACTCAACCGATAAAATCAGGATTAAACATAGGCGAAGACCAACCATCCTTTACGCCTTTTCACGCCTTTGGTCCTGACAGAGGAACACAGATCTGCCCTGTTTGCAAGTATGGACGCTATCATGGTATTGTATATTTTGTTGGCAATAATCCCAATTGGTTTGAGATAAAGCAATGGCTGATTTTTTTAGATAATGAAAGCATCAAACGACAAAAATACCTGAAAGCCTATTTTGTTTATGGAAATGAAAATGTTTACGATAAACAGAAAAGACAAAATGAATTGGAAAACCTTGGAACAGAATTAAATTTAAAGAATGTTGCACTTACTTTTGTTCCTTCCTTTTCTGATGCTAAGACGGAAGCTAATTTGAATAAGATAAATCCTTCGGTAAAAAACACTTTTATCATCTACAAAAACAGAAGCATCGTTGGCAAATACATTGACCTGAAACCTACTGCTACTAACTTTAAAATGGTTTCCGAAAGATTAGACAAGACAAAGGGCAATTACTTCAATTTAGAGGAACCAAAATACGACTGACAAAAAGGGTGTGCACATAACATTTGCAATAGCATGGCTAAACGTTGTAAACTTCTGCTGCAAATCATCTATCAGCTTTTGTTCCGGCATGCATTACGCTATTGAGCATTTGTTGTTATCTTCAACTTCAGTTTTTCAATTAAGCATTTGTTCCGGCTAACAGTTCGCTATTCTCATGCCATCGCAGATGCTTCAACGTTGGCAGAGATTATTTACTACTATGTCGGCATGTATATACGTTTGTAATAATGAACAGCCGCAAATCAAAAAGCTTATATCTTAACCGCACTAATCTATCAATATTTTGTATAATACTTTCCGGCTTATGCTGGTATTTGGCTAATGAATTGAATGGTACTTTTTGGTATTTACTTTGGCTTGCACCAGTTCCTGTTTTGCTTATATCGTTTAACGTAAAAGGAAAGATTGCTTTTGTTATCACCTACATTGCATACGCAATCGGAAGGCTTAGTTGGTTCGGCTATCTTCAGGAAACTTCCTCCTTATCCTTTGCAATCATTCTTACATTATTTCTTCCATTAATATTTTCATTCATTTTAGTTGCTGTAAGAAGAATTATACTTACAAGCCCATCCTGGCTCAGTGTTTTTGCATTCCCTGTTCTTTTCACCGCATCCGAGTTTATCATGCTAAACCTTTCACCGGAGGGTTCTTCCTCAAGTTTAGCCTATACGCAAATTAACTTTCTGCCAATCATCCAGGTAGCCAGTGTTACGGGAATTTTAGGCATTACATTCATTATTACATTTATTCCTTCTGCCATAGCAGTTGGCTGGTATTTTCGCTTTCAAAAAAATAAATTTTTACCCCTTACCACTGTCTCTGCTTCCCTGGTAATTATTGTTTTGATGTACGGGATAATCAGGATTAATAATAAGGCAGAAATAAATTCATTCAAAGTCGGACTTGTAATTTTAGACGAACAATATCACGATGCATCTAAAGTTCCGGATTTTCAAAAATCGCTTCAATCAACAAGATATTATGCAGATGCAATTAGTAAACTTGCCGACTCCGGCGCGCAACTGATAGTTGCCCCTGAAAGAGCAATTAATATTAATACAGCAATAAATTCTGATGCTACTTCTATTTTAAGTAATACAGCCAGACAAAAACGTGTTTACATAATAATGGGCTATACTAAC
>JBBPZJ010000415.1:0-2848 GCA_038199395.1 Chitinophagales bacterium | reverse complement strand
GCTATGGTTTTCCTGAAAGCCATGCTGCCAGCTTTGCCCTTCTTGTCTATGTTTCTTCGTGGCTAAAATGTTATTACCCCGATGTGTTTGCCTGTGCCTTGCTTAACAGTATGCCTATGGGTTTTTATCAACCGGCACAAATCGTAATTGATGCTCGTAAACATGATGTTGAGGTAAGACCTGTAGACATTAATTATTCAAACTGGGACAATCAGCTTGAAATGCCTCCCTCTCCCCAGGGAGAGGGTCGGGGTGAGGCAGCCCTTCGCCTCGGCTTTCGACAAGTAAAAGGAATACGTGCAGAAGATATCAATTTACTGGTATCGGCAAGAGAAAAAAAGTATGTGAGCATTCAGCAACTTCGTGCACTAGGCTTGTCAGATGCTGCATTAGAGAAACTTGCTGATGCTGATGCCTTCAGATCTATCCACTTAGATCGTCGTCATGCTTTGTGGGAAGTATCTACAAAAGATAAACCGGTAGCAATGTTTACCGGACAGCCTTCTGCAGATGAAAAGCTGGAAAATATATCACTCCCTGAAATGTCAATTGCAGAACATGTAGTGCAGGATTATGCTGCCACTTCACTTTCTCTAAAAGCCCATCCCGTTAGTTTTGTGCGCGAAAAGCTGCAACAGTTGCACATCTTATCAACCAATGAACTCGCTGCAGCAAAAGATGGTCAGCCCGTAAAAGTGGCTGGTCTCGTGTTGGTAAGACAACGGCCTGGTACTGCAGGCGGTATTTGTTTTATGACTATTGAAGATGAAACAGGAGTTGCCAATCTGGTTATTTTTCAAAACCTCTTTGATGAATTTCGTAAAGAAATATTACAATCAAGATTGATTATGGTCGAAGGACATTTACAGGTGCAGGGTGAAGTAATACATGTGATCGTAAAACGTTGTTATGATTTTTCAAAACTGTTACGAAAACTCACTCCATCTAATAATAAAACGTCTCAAGTATTAACCCTTGCTCGACCAGATGAAAAATCAATTCCACCAGGGTTAAACAAAAGAAGCCAGGTTAGGGAAAATGCCCAGGAAAAGTTGTTTCCGGACGCGAGGAATTTCAGGTGATCCTCCGTATCAACTATTTTATTTGTTTCATTCTTTTAAAAATCGTGAGCAAGGATTTTTTATTGAATAAGAATCCTTCTGCTATAGACTTCAAAGCATAACCTTCTTAAATATTCCATACATTTAGCCCTCTTAAAAAAAACTTGTCGATGAACAAATTCTTATTTCTACTGCCCGCACTATTTTTTTCAGTTAACATCTTAACAGCACAACAAAAGGTCATTCAACTATATAAAGGTGCAGCACCGGGATCAGAAAGCTGGACATGGAACGAAGCGGAAAACGATAACAATGCATGGAAAACAAAAGCTGTATATAACGTTTCTCATCCAACGCTGACTATTTTTGCGCCCGATTCAATGTCTTCAACCGGAACCGCTGTTATTATTGCGCCCGGCGGTGCTTTTCATGCTTTATCCATTAATAGCGAAGGGTTCGATGTGGCTCGGTGGCTGGTTAAAAAAGGGGTAACGTGTTTTGTTTTGAAGTACAGGCTGGCACATAGTGTAACTACAGATCCCGTTGCTGAAATGACTGCTAAATGGGGTAAACCGGAATTTAATGAAGAGAACAAAGCAGTTATTCCATTAGAGATTGCAGATGGAAGAAATGCTATTGCCTACGTTCGCACACATGCCGCAGAGTATGGTGTTAATCCACACAAAATAGGCATTATAGGTTTTTCTGCCGGTGGCACCGTAGCTGCCTCTGCTGCATTTAATTATACTGCAGAAAACCGACCCGATTTTGTTGCCCCGGTTTATCCTTTTTTTCTTCCAGAAATGGTAACAAATATTGCCGCAGATGCGCCTCCAATGTTTATTGTTGCTGCGACCGACGATGGTTTAAACCTTGCACCGCACAGTGTAAATTTATATGAGAAATGGCTTGCAGCAAAACATCCGGCCGAGTTGCACATGTACTCAAAAGGAGGTCATGGTTTTGGTATGCGGGTGCAGCATCTGCCTTCTGATACCTGGATCGAGCGTTTGGGTGACTGGCTGAGACTAAATAACTACCTTAAACTTTTACATCCACCTGACTGGGCATCTAAGTTGGAAGACTGGCAAATTGAAGATGTAAAGAAAAAAGAGGACTGGCAAAATCTTGCGCGATACAGAAAAGCGAATAATGTGCTTACTGTAGCAAAATCTGCAAAACCTCGTGTGGTCTTTATGGGCAACTCCATTACCGATGCGTGGATTAATTCAGATTCATCTTTTTTTGCAGGAAAAAATTACATTGACAGAGGCATCAGCGGACAGACAACACCTCAAATGCTCGTGCGTTTTCGTCCTGATGTTATTGACCTTAAACCCGCAGTGGTCGTTATACTTGCAGGTATCAACGATATAGCCGCCAACACTGGTCCTATGACTCTTGACGAAACGTTTGGCAACATTGTTTCTATGGCAGAACTGGCAAAGGCCAATAACATAAAGGTGGTTATTTCATCCGTTTTGCCAGCTTACGATTTCCCATGGAGGCCCGGAATGCAGCCGGCAGAAAAAGTAATAAAGCTAAATGCGATGCTAAAAGACTATGCATCCAAAAACAACATCGGCTATCTAAACTACTTCAATGCAATGAAAGATGAGCGAAATGGTTTACCTGCTAACATATCTAAAGATGGCGTTCATCCTACTCTTGAGGGCTATAAGATAATGGAGCCGCTAGCCGAAAAAGCAATCGAAGAAGCGATTAAGCGCAAATGATGATTTGTACTATGAAGAGATGCTTGAGCGTGCAGCTTGTGGAGATAAGCT
>JBBPZJ010000414.1:0-10192 GCA_038199395.1 Chitinophagales bacterium | reverse complement strand
TAAAGTAGATAAAAACTTCTTTAGCTGTAGCATTATTTCTTATTTCATTTGACATTTTTTTAGTGTTGCAAGTTCATATCCTGATTTATACAGTTCCGGTACTCCATGAAACCGGTAGTAAACTGTGTTAGTGTTTTGTACAACCTCATCAGGTAAAGTTGCATGGTTCATACCGCAAAGAGTGATGTTGTGAGCTGCGAGCTTATTGACAACATTCTGGTTCCACCATGATTCATTCCTACATTCCAACACATTGGTAAATGCAGGGTCAAGGCTCTCTGATTATTTACTCAAGTTTTTGTTCTTTATAGCCATCCGTGGTGGTAACTGAAATAATATACAGCGAAGCTTTTCTTTTAAACCTTCTTGTACAGTTCCATAAAAGTCTGTAAGAAGGGCTTTGACATTAACAAATTGTCTGAAATGAGTTATAGCTCGTGGAGCCTTGACCGAAAAAGTAAATATACCAGGGCTTTTCTTATAAACCAATCTTCCAGAAAGGGTAATCTGGGAAAACGATAAAATGTGACGTTCAGCTCGAGGGTTTTAAAGCGGTTATCATAATAATCAAACCATTTACTTTGGGCAAGATTTTCGGGATAAAAAACGTCTTTCCAATGCTTGTAATGAAAGCCTGAGCACCCAATCCACCATGAAGCCATGCCGCTTATTTTATACAAAGAATGCAATTTTAAAACCGCCAATATTGAAGGAAATTCTATAAATAAAAAAAGCAAATGTGTTTTGCATTTGCTTTTTTTGTGCGTATTCAAAAATAGATTTTTAAGACTAAAACACTTTAGTTACAGAAAAGACATTTACAGAGCACCTTAAACGAAGGAAAGCTTTGTAAATCTACTGTTGTTGCTTTACATCTTTACCTGGCATCACTGCTTTTGGAGGTTCTGTATTTTCGTCCTTTTTTTTCTTTTTGCCGAAAATTCCACGCAAAAAACCTCCTTTTTTCTCTTCTTGCTTTTCGGGTTTCACTTCGGCTGGAGCAGGTGTTACAGCAGGAGGAGTTGTAGGTGTACCAGGCTTTGCCTTTTCAACAGGAATATCACTCTCAGCACCTATTTCCTCAGGGACTGCATCGGGAATTAAATAATCTTCTGAAGTACCATTACCAACATCTTCTCCTTGTGCAGGAACAGATGAATGCGCATTGATAGTATTCATATAGTCGAAAATTACATCATTACTCATCACTTCAGGCTTTGAAAATTTTGCTTTTCTGTCTAGCCCTAATGTTTTGTCGGCAAGTGCTTTGTTGAAGAAATATGCCCATATCGGTAGCGCAGCCGAAGAACCTTCTCCAACATCTCCGGTAAACCTGATGAAACGGTCGTCGCAACCAACCCAGGTTCCTGCGAGTAATTGAGGCGTATAACCCATAAACCATGCATCACTGTTGTCGTTGGTAGTACCTGTTTTGCCTGCTATTTCATTTGAAAGTCCAAACCGGTCGCCCAAACTCTGACCCGTTCCGTTTTTTACTACGCCTTCCATCATTAATGCTATAGAATAAGCCGTTACTTCGTTGATTACCTCCTTACGCTGAGCCGGCAAAAAGTTTTCAAGCACGTTTCCGTTTTTGTCTTCTATACGTGCTATCATCAAAGGGTTAGCGTTAAATCCGTGCCCCGGAAACATGCTGTAGCCCCGCATCATTTCGTAAAGGCTTAACTCTGCCGCGCCTAAAGCAATAGAAGGGTAAGGGTCTATTTTGGTAGTAAAATTACATTTCTTTAAAAATTCGGCAAAACGATTTGCTGCATCATTTCCGTTGTTTCCAAGCTGTTTCAATATATATGCTGATGCGCAGTTTCTTGACCATGCAAGCGCATTAGCCATTGGTACAGTTCTGCCGGTACAGGTTGCGCTTGTATTAGGCACCATGCCCAGACTTCCAAAGTCTTGTTGCACATCCTGCACCATTGTAGTTGGTGTAAATCCTGCTTCTTCGATAGCGAGGCTATATAGCAATGGTTTGATAGTACTGCCGACCTGCCGTTTAGTATTCACATTCACATGGTCGAACTTAAATGTTTTAAAGTCAATTCCTCCGACCCATGCTTTAATTTCTCCGCTGATCGGGTCCATTGCCATAAATCCGGCCTGTAGCATTTGCCGATGGTATTTGATGGAATCATAAGGGGTCATCGTTGTGTCCGTTTCCCTTTTGGTGTTCCATGCAAACACTTTCATTGGTACCTTTCTGTAGAACGTCTTTTTAATATCAGCATCGTCCAGGCCGTCTTTTTTTAAATTTTTCCATCGTTCACTAGCTTTCATAGCAGCCAGCAAGATCTCTTCCCTGCCATTCCAAACAGTTCCTTTTTTGACATTGCTCTGGGAATTAAGAATTTTTTGCATATAGCTGATATGCTTGCTTACCGCTTCCTCGGCATACAACTGCATTCTTGGATTAATAGTAGTGTATATTTTTAATCCGTCGCGGTATAAGTCATAGTTGTCACCATTTTGTTTTTGATGATCTTTGCACCATTTTTTCATCTCCTGACCCAACACCATTCTGAAATAAGGCGCCAGACCAGCAGACTCATCCATTTTTTTATAGTTAATGACAATCGGCTTTACTTTCGACTTCGTAGCTTGTCCTTCGGTAAGGTAGTGGTTGGTAACCATTCGGTCTATGACCAGGTTACGGCGATCTAAAGCCATTTTTGCATTACGGCGTGGATTGTAAATCGTAGGTCCGTTTACCATACCAACCAGCACTGCAGATTCTTCAACGTTTAAAACATCCGGATCTTTCTGAAAAAAAGTTTTTGAGGCGTTACGTATACCAAATACATTATCACTAAAAGGAACCGTGTTCAGGTACATGGCAATAATTTCATCCTTTGTGAAATTCCTTTCCAGCTTTACCGCAATGATCCATTCTTTTATTTTTTGAATGACACGTGTAACGGGATTTCTTGCCCTGTTACCATTGAAAAGGTTAAATGCAAGCTGTTGGGTTATCGTACTAGCACCACCATCTCTACCGAGATGAACAACAGCCCTTGCCAATCCTCTGCCGTCAATTCCGCTGTGGGTATAAAACCGCTCATCTTCTGTCGCCACCAGTGCGTTGATTACATTTTTGCTGATGTCTTTAAAATCAACATTCGTCCTATCCTCGAGGTAGTATTTACCCATTACCGTTCCATCATCAGCAATAACTTCACTAGCGAGGGAAGCACTGGGATTTTCGAGATCCTGAATTGAAGGCATCCTTCCAAAAACCCCCCAGTTAGCCATCAACAGTAACAAGATGAAAGCGGCGATGCCGAGAAAAACTATTCGCCAAAAGATTTTGACAGAAGTGCTTGTTCGGCCTTTTAATTTACTTGTACGATTTTTCATTTATTGTAATATCTAAAAATCCACGAAGTGGATTTTGTGATTAATAAAACAATGCAAAGCTATAGAAGAAGTATGCAATTGCTTTTAGAATTTACCCGGAATGGCTTTTTGTATCAGTAGTTTGTATGCATCCATGTCTTTGTTGGCTTTAAGAAGTTCAAGGTTTGTATTACTGATAACCAAAAAACTAAACTTGTCGGCCGCAAGCCATGGCAGAATACGGCTTTTCGCCACAGGCCTTACCTTCTCAATATAATCAATTGCAGCGTTGGCGTCCGCAAAAGGACCCTGCAGAACCATGTTAAATTGTTCGTTTAGCTTAAGGCTGCTTATATCAATCTTCTGATTGTAGTATTTCTCCTGGTTGAAGCGGTTAAATGCATTGCGTGCTTCGTTGGCATAAACAGGATCAACTTTATCAAGCAACACAACTACATATTGAGGATCGGTAGCAACAAAGCTGAAATTTTTGACAACGACAGGTGGCGCAACAACTGTATCCTTTTTAACACTGACATTAGCAGGAGGCGCTACCACAGGAATATCTTTTTTTGGCGCAGATGAATCTCTTACGGCAGGTGCAGGAGGGGTCACAGTCTTTACCTCTGGTTTTATAACTGCAGGGAGATTATTGGCAGTGGCAGTTCCATCGTCTTTTCTTGTAACCTCAAGTTTCGTAAGATAGTCTTCTATTTCTTTTCTTCTTCTTAAAACATCTATCATGGTCTTTGCTCTGGCTGCCATCGGATTGCCATTATATAAAGTGGAAAGATCAGTAAGAACCTTTATAGCTGTGCTATCCTCTTTTTGGCGGATGTAATAGATCGATTCGATAAAGAGTAGTTGGGGCGTCCAGAATGATTTTCCGAAACTACTGTCCGCTGCTTTTTTTTGATTGATCGCTTCGTCAAAATTTCCTTCAATAAATAGATTGTAAATCTGCTCATACTTTTTTGTCGCGGGTAGCTCTTCGACTTTGGCTTGCCCGGTTGCAGGATTGCTTATGAGCTTCGCAAACTTACCATTGGGAGCCGCAGAAGTAAGTTGGTGCTTATATTCGTCTGCTTTTGCCTTATCGCCTGTTTTTTCAGATGCATATGCAAGGCTAAACAAAACTTCTTCCTTGTAGGGCGAATTAGGAAAGCGACGTAAAAGGTCTTCAAAAGTTAATATAGCGGCCGGGTATTCCTCTAATTTATTCATCAAAGTCTGTCCTGAGGAGAATAAAGCCTCCATTATACTTTTGTTGCTGGCGTCCAATTTCTCCTCCGTTAGTGGAATGTCTTGCTGTAAGCCCTGGTAGGAGTTATCTTTTACTTTCTGATCGGCCACTACAGCCTTTCCCGGCACATCATCTACATCTGCTATTTTTTGCACTTGCCTGTCCAGTACCGATTTTCTTCGCCAATTGTCTACATTCGGCCTTTCACCCCATCGTGCTCTAAATTCACTAAAACCTCTGGCTTTTGCTGAACTGTTGTAAAAATAAAAATCGGTGGTTTTATTGTTGCTGGCAAAAAGGTCAGGTGCTTGTTTAACTGCTGCGTTGTTGCTGGTGGTATCTTCTTCTTTTAATCCCTGTAATTTTCGCTGAGCTCTCAACTGCTTCCTTACTGCAGCCTCTCTTTCTGCTGCCGGTAATTTTGCAAGCCCCTGAAGGCTGTCCTGCATAAAAACGATTTTTGTATTTTCAGCAATAGTTTTTAAATGAGGTTTTCTTAGTGCAATCCTTTCTTTATTTGCCACATTCGTTAAAACGTTCACATCTGTACTGTCGTAGAAGTTGTATGCGTCAGGATAAAACATGCGTGAATAGTTGAGATCACCGAGCAGGAGGAATGACTGGCTTCGCTGAAACGAATTATTATCGGAATATTTCACACTTTTCAATAAATCAGTCTGCGCATTTGCGTAGTTTTTTCTTTCTAATTCGATGTTTGCGACAGCATAATAAATAATGTCACGATAATTAATATATTTATCTCTACGTGCCATTTTTAATAAGGCATCAATATTTTGTTGCAGGAAGTCTTTTTTATCTGAGTTGCTGATACGAATAGAGTTTAGCCTCGCATACACATCCATAACAGGATCCGTAGTATGCGCCATGCTTTTCGTGTAATAATTTATCGCCTCCTCATTCTTATCGACTAGCTGATACATCTGCGCTATTAAATATTCCCATCGGGCTTTTTCCTGGTTGCTCTCGGCTCCTTCCAAGGCATCATTCAAGTGAAATGCAGCACTGTCGTAGGCTTCTTGTTTATAAAACCAGTACGCCATTGCCTCGTGTAAATCCGCTTTCAGCCTCTTTGGGAAATTAGGATCATGCCGTAATATTTCAATCACTCCCGAAGCTTCCGGCAATTCATTTTTTTCGATATGATTTCTTATTTGCCAAATAAAACTTTCGTTGCGACTGGGTGGTCTGCTTGTTAGTTTTGTCCAAATGTTGTTTTTTTCTTTTGTTGCAATACTAAACTCACCTGCTTCATTACTTGCATTGCTGCCAATAGGCTTGTCATAACCGCCATCTTCTTTTGGAGCGAAGGAAAAATTAAGATACTGCAGGGTGATGCCGGCAGAGTCTAAATCATTTCTAAAAAAGTAGGCTTTCGCCAGCAGAAGGTACATATTATCAATCCAGCTATTTCTTAAGTCATGCAACAATATTCCGGCAGTACATTTATATATAATAGAATCAATGTCCTGCTTGCTCTGCGAGGTTTGCTGTAAAGTATAATTATAGAAAGGAAGTAATTGAGAATAATCATCTTTAAAGGCACTTTTCGACGCATTAACTAAATCGTTAAGACGATTGTTTGCATTGAAATAGTAGTTGTAATGAGTTACCGTGTTCTGATAGAGTTTGCGGGGAAGCGTAAATTTTTTCTCTCCGGTTTTTTCTGAAGCTAACTTCCTGTTTTCGTACTTTTTCGGTTTTTTAACTTCAATTTCAGCTCCAGGTTGCGCATGTGCAACCAAAAAGCATAACACAAAAGCAAGGTTGGTGGTTAAAAAACGTATAATGTGCATGTATTAAGTCCTTCTGCTTACTAAAATTGATATATAAAAATAAATACGTGAAATAAATATAACCATAATTGCTTATATTTATTTTAATTGCTGCCACCCAAAAAAACGATAAACATCAGTAAATAACAATATGTCGTTTAACTGTCCGGTCTGTTTTAAAAGAATTTTTTCTAGTCTTACAAACGTTTAAAAGTACATTTATTTTCCTTTCCCATGTCATACTTCTGCCACAGGCGTCACCTTTAACTTTTACATTACTCTTTCAGTTAACCTAACGGCAATACCTCCTCACATCCTGCTTTCATTGATATATTCACTTCTTAAATCAACAACAAAGACTTTTACATTTAATCCTTAAAAGCTGACCGAATATTTAACGGTAAGAAGTATTTTTGTCGATATCGGTAATATTAATTGTTGTGAGTATGTTATTTGAATCTCGAGACATCCGCAATCAGGTTAAAATTACCTTTCATGAATTTGCAGGTGAAGCTTTCTGCTACCTACAGTGCAACGAGCAAAATACTTATTGCGACAGTTTGATTAGATGCACTTTTGGCAATAACATAAGCGAAAACTGCGAGTAAAAGCAGGAACTAAACTTTCAAAATGAATTAGCTAAAATGATTGTTGAGGAACCCAATAAGGGAAATGACAAATTGCTGATGAAATATGTTGGTTTAACAACTCAGTTAATGATTAGCCTTGCGCTTGCCGTATTTGTAGGATTAAAGCTGGATAAATGGCTACACTTATCTACACCCTTACTTGTATGGATCTTGCCATTACTGGTATTAGTTGTAATGATTTGGCAAATCATTAAGGACACTTCAAAAAGGAAATAATGTTTAATAAAAGTATGCTTCCCCTTGTTGTGATTTTTTTAGTTGTAGGGGGGCTGATTCTCGTTTTGCGAAATACCCTTCAATCGCTAGGTTGTGATTGGAGAATACTGAGCGGCGGAAATCTGTTTATTTATCTTGTAACAGTAGTGTCAATGCATCTTTTAGGAAAAGGCTTACATGCAGAAAGAACGCAGGTCTTCCTGAGAAATGCATATGGTGGTATTATGGTTAAACTTTTTGCCTGTGCGGGCGCTGCTTTTTTTTATATTCTGCTTTCAGGTAAAGATTTAAATAAACCTGCTTTATTTGGCAGCATGGGATTGTATCTCATATACACTTTTGCAGAGCTGTCTATAATTATGAAACAAAGTAACGCTAAAAAGAATGTCTAAAACAGAGCATCCTTTACATGCCCTAAATGATTTCTTACCTTCCAATACTTTTCTTCCTGTAGCTGAATATCTTCAGCAATACAAAGTTCATCTAACAGTTGCCCGTGAACGAAAAAGTATATTGGGAGACTATCGTAACGCCCATAACAATCGCAATCATCGAATAAGTGTAAATGGAAATTTGAATAAATTTTCATTCCTGATTACACTCCTTCATGAACTTGCTCACCTGCTGACGTTTGAAAGATATGGCAACCGGGTACAATCGCATGGCCGGGAATGGAAAAACCTGTTTGGCCAACTTCTAGCTCAATTTATTAAAAATAAGGTCTTTCCCGCTGACATAGAAAATGAACTGCTGGCAACATTGCATAATCCCGGTGCAAGCAGTTGTGCTGAGGAGGGTTTGATGAGAGTGTTAAGAAAATATGACTCGCAGGCCCAAGGACAAATGTTGGTAGAGGAGGTGCCGACACATGGCCTGTTTAAAATGAAAGACGGACGAGTCTTTAAAAAAGGCGAAAAGCTGAGAAAAAGATACCGCTGCGAAGAAATAGGAACAAAAAAGTTTTATTTGTTCAGTCCCGTGTTCGAAGTTGAATTGTTGCCTTAAGTGATGGTTGAATGGTTAAATTGATTAATGGTTAAATTGTTGCCTTGGCCGGTTGAACCCCTTTTCGTCAAACAGGTCATGAGCGATGGGTAAAATTGGGTACTCTTAAATAGTTAACTAAACTGCATCAATTCGCAATTCAAATAAAACAAAAAAAACAATAAAATATAAAACAATTGAACAACCCAACAATTGAACAATTAAATTAATTACAGCTTCTTCAACATCCAAATGTCACATCCAAAGTGACCGGTATTACCTAATGGACCATTGAGATATTCAAATCCAAATTTTTCATAGATGCTTACAGCTTTTCTTAGCTCAGGCATCGTTTCTATATACACTTGCTGATAATGGAAGGCTTTTGCAAATTCAATACTTTTATCTATTAGCAATTTACCTACACCCTTACCTCTAGCCTCAGATCTTAAATACATTTTTACCAGCTCACATGTTTGGGCCGGCAAGCCTTCTGACGGATAAATACCTGCTCCTCCCATTACCTGTCCGTTTTGTTCTGCAACAAAATAAGCGCTTCCAGGCTCCTGAAACATCTTATATAAATGATCTGTAGTTGAGTCAAAATAAACGGTTCCGGGTTTATTTGCGCCAAACTGCGTTAAGCTTGTTCTGATTATAGAAGCCAGGATAGCATTGTCAGTTGGTTTAATTTTTCTGATAAGAATGTCTTTTTCCATATAACTAAACTCAACTGTTATTGTTGCTTCGTCTTATTTAATAACCCTGTTAAAGAATTCGTTTTGAAGCTGTAGCGTTTTTGTATCTGCTTTTATTGCTTTTAATGCATTCACCAAATTACTTACCGTATGCTCTGCAAGAAATTCTCCCAGTTTTTGTGTAGCCGCTGCTCCCTCGCCCGCATAATGGTTAGGAAAACTTGCATACCAGTGTATTGCGGTGTACACATTTGGTATGGCAAGACGACGTTGGTTTTCACCCGACTGATTTTTTGCACTGTCCATTTTTACCAGATCAGGTCGCAAAAATAAAAGTTCAGAAGTCTCTCTCTCACCTGCATGCTGATCTCCTGCCTGATTTGATTTATGCAAAACTTTCAAGTTATTTACATAAACCGAATCTTTTGGAGCTTCAAAAAAATAGACCGCATAATCTCTTTGTTTCTCTAACCTTGTTTGAATGAAGTATCGGATCAACTCAGGATTACCGCCATGTCCATTGATAATAACAATTTTTTTAAAACCATTTCTACCAATCTCATCACAGGTCGCTTCCAGAAGATCCCATACCACTCTTTCAGGCAAAGCAAAAGCTCCCGGTTGATGTCGTGCCTCATTTATTTGTCCATAAAAAAAGTCAGGGAAAACAACGGCATATTCTCTTTTAGTAGCTCGTGCCGCCCATTCACGTACTTTAATTAGGTCAGAGCCAATTGGTACGTGAGGGCCATGTTTTTCAAGAATTCCAATAGGGAGAATGCAGGTTTCATTTGATTCTTTCAGTGCTTTTGGCCACTCGCTTGCGGTCAACTCATCCCATCTACTGTGCAATGGCTGAGCTATTAGAATGGCGGTGTTTAGTAGTAAACCCAGCACCATTGTTGACGCCACTTTTTTGTATAATCCTGGCATAATCGTTTTTTGTAAATGTATTGAAATATCATTTTAGCTATACGCTTTTCACATGATTTCTTGGGCGAAGAAATAATAAGAATAAATGTTTTTCTACAGAATGCAATAGTTCGGTAGTTTTTTATATACCTTTTTTATGCTTGTGAATAATTATTGTTGAGACAAAAAGATATTGAGATGTGGGGATATAAATAAAAAAGGCAGTAAGATTTGGTATGAAACAACATCTAACCGCCTTTAATAAAGCCATAGGCTTCATCAGTGCAAGTATAGAACAAGTAGCAGGAATAACCAAACCTCAGAAGAAATTTTTGATTTGGCTTT
>JBBPZJ010000413.1:0-17494 GCA_038199395.1 Chitinophagales bacterium | reverse complement strand
TAAAAATATTTATTAATCTTTTTCATCTTTATCTATTATAAGTTTATCGGTTATAGAGGCAACGCTCCTAAAATTTTACGTTCAGGTTAAATCCAACACTTCTTGTAACAGGCAAGCCTGTTGCCTCAAGTCCTATGAGATTGTCTGAAGGAAAACCAAACTGTTCGGGGTGAATATTGGGTACCCACTTTTTCAGCACCAACACATTATTTGCAACAGCACTTAATCTTAGCCCTTTTATAAATTTGGCTGCCTTAATATATTTGGTTAAGTCGTAACCAAGGGTTATTTGTCTTAATTGCCACAAACCGGCATTGTAAACAAACTCTTCTGCTATGTTCTGGCTGCGTACGGTTTCATAATATGCCTGCACCCCTGCACGGGTAGCATTTACTTGTTTGTTTAAATTAACGCCATTACCTATCACATAACCTTCCGCCCTTCCCGGAAGTGTTCCTTGATGCAATCCATGTCTCCAGGCATTAAAGTTGGTACCGGAAATCATCTTATTTCCCAGTTTAAAGTCAACCAGGATAGAAAGATTTAAACCTTTGTAATTAAAAGAATTAGTGATTCCACCTGTCCAAACCGGAACAGCACTTCCAAATGCAATTTGTTGTGCTGTACGCAACGGACGTCCATTACCTGCATCAAAAACCTGGTTGCCCTGGTCGTCTCTTAAATACCCGTATCCATATAGCTGGCCTATAGGTTTACCCACTACCTGCCTTAGTTCGCCGGTGAAGTCGCCGGTTCCTACGGTTATAACACTATCACTTATATTCTCTCCTAAAGACAATACTTTCGATGTGTTGTAGGCAGCATTAAAGTTCAGGTTATAGCTGAAATTTTTTGAAGTATAAGGAGTTAGATTTAGCATCATTTCGAGCCCTTTGTTCCTGCTTTCACCAACATTTATTAATTTGGTCAGATAGCCAGAAGCATCAGAACTTTGGGCACGTAGAATTTGATCGGAAGACAACTTGTCGTAATAACTGAATTCTAAAGAGACCTTGCTTTTAAACATTCTCATTTCCAATCCAATTTCCTTTTCAGTCACACGCATCGGGCGCAAATTTGGATTAGGAACTACAGTTGCATTTATACCTGCTACAGGTTGTCCTGCTCCTGCCTGGTTTGGAAACTGTGATGGATTGATTGCATAAAAAAGATTATTTGAATATGGAGGCACATCTGTATCGCTACCCACTTCAGCATAAGCAACTCTTATCTTTCCAAAGTCAATCCAGCCTGGCATTTGTTTTCTGAATGCATCCGAAAAAATAAAGCTTGAGGTAACAGATGGATATAAGATGCTCCTGTTTTGCTGTGACAAAGTTGAAAACCAATCATTCCTCACCGTTCCATTTACAAATAGCAATCCTTTATAAGACAACTCCGTAGCGCCATATACGGAGTTCACTTGTCTCTCGGATATATCGGAAACAGGGCTAAGTTGTCTTCCGTTTCCCAACGTATAAAGCCCTCTTGTATAAAAGTCATTCACTAAAACATTATTTACATTAAGCTTACGATGCATCTGGTTGCCTCCTAAATTCACATCAATACCTATATCTCCTATTTTTTGTTTGGCACCTAACAACACATCTGTATTTATTTCACGGAAGCGGCGCTCATCCTGAACATACTCTCCGTTTACAAAACCAGGGGGCGCCGCTGCCTGTCTTTGACTACCGGTTGGAAGATTATACTCTTGCGAACGGGAGTAATAATCCTGACCTAACCTTCCCTGCAAATACAGCCAGTCGGTGAATTCATATCGTGCAGTCAGGTTTCCAAAAAATCGATCTCTTATAATATGATCAAACCGGGTAAGGGAGAAATAAGGGTTGGTGCGATTGGTAAATCTCGACCATACGTATTCGTTGCCATTGTTATCTGTTGCATATTTCTTCAAAAGATCCATCGGCATTGAATTGGCCATGTTAAACAAAACCACCGGGCTATAATCCTGTTCTCCAATATTAGGGGGGTTATTACGCTTTTCATTAGAATAACTGATATTGCCGGTAACAGTCAATTTTTTAGCCAGTATCTGGGTAAAGCCAATATCAAGGTTTTTACGGTTATAATCAGAGCCGGGAAGAATTGCCTGAGAAGTTAAATTTGAAAGAGAGAGATTGAAACCTCCAAATTCACCACCCGAAGAAAGTGTGATGGTGTTAGTAAAGCTGTTTCCCTTGCGGTAGTATTGTGTAATTTGATGACGAACAGGAACGTATGGCACTTCAACTCCGTCAAACAATATTTGCTTCATACCCGGTTGAAACTTTTCGCCGAAACTCCATTGGCCTGATTGCGGGTTTGGCGATGTTGGACGAACCCCGTTTTCACCCTGGCCATATTCGTACTGGTAGTCGGTGTAGTCAAGCGGAGTGTCGCTGGTGAAGTTTGAATTGTATTCTATCCCAATGCCATTTCCCTTGCCCCTGGTTTTAGTTGTAATCATAATTACACCATCCTTTGCACGAGATCCATATAAGGCAGAGGCTGCTGCGCCTTTTAATATCGTCATTGACTCGATATTATCCGGATCAATACTGCTAAGGCCGTCTCCGCCATCCGACGTACGGTTGCTTCCCCGTGCTGCAACATCTCCTCTTGCACCAAAATTGGTGTTGTCTATAGGCACGCCATTTACCACTATCAGCGGTGAATTGTTTCCCCCAAAGGAAGACTGTCCGCGAATACGGATCTTACTTGTACCCCCCGGTCCTGAGCCCAGAGATGTTATGTTAACGCCTGCTATTTTTCCTTCGAGCGCATTTACAAAATTGGTGGTACGGTTAACAGTCACCTGGTCGGGCGAGACCGTAGCTGTAGCATAACCAAGACTTTTCGCTTCTCTCTTTATACCGAGCGCCGTTACTACTACCTGTTGCATGGCAGCAGCTTCTGCCGTCAGCTTTATAGTTAAGTTGGTTCGGCCATTTAAAGCAACTTCTGAAGATGCGTAGCCAATAGAGGAAAAGACAAGTGTACTATTTGCATTAGGTACCGTTAAAGTAAAATGACCATTATTGTCGGTACGGGTGCCTGCGGAAGAGCCTTTCACAAGTACGCTGATATCGGCAAGGGCCTGACCTTTATCATCGGTTACAGTACCTGTAATATTTGTGGGAGGAGGTGGGGAATTGAAGACTTTTTGTTTTTGAAGTTCCGCCTCCTTCTCTTTTATAATTATCAGGTTATTTAAAATGGAAAAAGTAAGCGTCTGGTTTCTAAAACATTCTTCCAATACCTCTTCTACAGAAGCATTGGTTGTTTTAATTGTAATCTTTTTTGCTTTTTGAAGCAGGCTTTCTGTATAAACAAACCGATAACCTGTTTGCCTCCTGATTTCTTTAAATATTTTTTCCAGCGGAACATCTTTTTCAGAAATGTTGAGTTTTTGAGAATACCCTTTTGCAGTTGCATTAAAGCAAATTGAAAAAATTAAAATGACTGCCAGTTTCATAACCAAAAAAGTTTTGGCAACACCCTTATTTCGAAATCTTAAGAGGTCGCGGCAAGCAATTAAAAACATACTTTTGTTTTGTTTGGGTTAATTAATACGAACCGTTAGAACGTTTATAATGAAGTGACCTGAACCATTAACCGGGTTCCGCCTGCAAGCGGTAATCCGGTTTTTTAAAATTTTATATAAGTAAATACTGTTGATAATTTGATACTGCCTCTAAAAAAACAGTCAGGGTACTACGGTTATTCTTCTGCCTTCTGTCTTAAAGTGCACTTTCCCGGTAAGTTCCAATGCTTTTAATACTTCGGGCAATTTTGAATTCCGTGATAATTCAGCGTAAAAAAGGTCTTCTACTTTTGTACCATGTACAAACTCCACATCATACCATCTTGATAACTGTCTGCCGATGCTTCCAATATCGACACCATTAAAATCGAATATTCCATTTTTCCATGAAACCACTTTATCTAAATCGACACCACTTACCACTTTTACTTGTCCGTCTTTTAATAATTGAGATTGCTGCCCCGGTCTTAAAATATTAGTTACATGGTTGTTTATAAATTTTACTGACCCCTCCAACAATGTGGTGGTGAGGGCTGTTTCATCTTTATAAGCCATTACATTAAAGTGAGTACCTAATACCCTGACTTCTGCATTACCGACCTGCACTACAAAAGGCATGGCTTTGTTCCGGGCAATTTCAAAGTAAGCCTCCCCGGTTAATTCCACCCGTCTCTCCTTGCCTGTAAAATCAGTTGGAAAATAAAGGGTTGACGTTGAATTTAGCCACACCTGGCTTCCATCTGGCAATTCTACCTGGTACTGTCCACCATGCGGCGTTGAGACCGTGTTAAATACAATTTCTTTATTTGTTGATTCAAGCGCATTGTAATTAAGCTTTCCCTTCAGCTTAATGACCTGTGAGTTGCCTTGCGTAACGATGGCTCCATTTTTAGCATCATCCAGTACAATGGTAGAACCGTCAGCGAGCGTTAATAAAGCTTTGTTGACTGAAGGAGTGCCTTCGTTTTTGTTTATCCCTGATCTTATTTTATTCTTAACCACTAAATTTTCATTGTCCTTACCGAACCAGAGAATACCACTTAAAAAGACTAAGCCTATTATAGAAGCAGCAGCGGCAATTAGCAACAAAGATCGTTGATACTGCTTTTCACGCAACCGATACACTTTGTCTTCGTGTTTATCATCGTGATCAGCCGCAGATTCTATAATGTTTTTAAAAATAACATCAGCCTTGTCTTCATGTGCAGTTGCGGGTGGTCGTATAAGTAATTGCTCAATAGAACCCCGCAATTCTTCTGCATGTTTTCCTTGCTGAATTAATTCTAAAAAGCGGGATAATTCTTCCGGCGACAAAGTATCGCTTATATACCCATTTAATAATTCTTCGAAAGAACTGTCGGTCATATCTATTCAGCATTTTTGAGAACCATCGCTAAAAAACTTTACACTCCAATAATCCTTTTCCTTCCTACATAGATAAAGACACAAAAAATAAAAGGAGGTAGTAGTCGTTTTGAAAAAAAAGTTGCTGCTATATAAAGTGTAATGAAAAAAAGGAACGATTAATTAATTAAAGCAGAAGAAGTGAAACTATGCAAGAGCCTAAGAATAATTCATAAGAGTGCAGTTGGAGGTAATGCCTGATTGATTGCAAAGCTTTTGTCATGTGACTTTTTACTGTAAGCTTAGATATATTAAGCTCTTCTGCAATCCTGCTATGATCCAGGCCATCAATACGGCTTAGTTCATACACCGCACGCTGCTGACCGGGTAAAAGTTTTACGGCACTATCAACCAGTTGTTTTGTTTCTTTAAGGAGCATTTCCTGCTCAGGTAGTGCAGTAGTCTCAAAAAAGTGTTGCTCTAAATGTTCGATAAAAGGTTGTTCTACTGTTTTTTGTCGCAATACATTATAGATATGATTTCTTGCCACCACGAACAAGTACCCTTCAAATTTTAGTACAGATGATAACTTATCCTTATTCAACCAAATTTTCAGAAATACATCCTGCACTATTTCTTCAGAAAGAACAGATGATTTGGTCAGAACAAAAGCAACAGAGTAGATGCGACGCCAATAAAAGTCAAATAATCTACGAAACGCTTTCTCGTCACCTGCTGCAACAAGCAGAACCAGTTCCCTTTCATTATCAATTGAAGGAGCAAGCAAATTTTTAAGTTTGAAGCGTTAATTTTTCGAGTGTGCTTTTAAAGATAATAACAAATACCTGATTAATCGAAATAGTTAAAGGCATAGAACATTAATCCACATTTATTATTAGTTATACACCAAAAGCTGTTTTAGTTACAAATTCAATCTAGTTTTATAGGTAGAAATTATTTAGGTGTTAATTTCACGGAATCATTGAAAAGTTAGTTTTTTATTACTTCTTAAAAATAGCGAAGGCGTTTTATATGAAAACAAACCTGACTGAAATAGTAAAATTTCTCGAGAGAGAAAAATGTTTAACTCATAAGTACAGAGCTTTGGTTTATGTAGAGAAAGAAGAAATTAAAATTAATGCTTGTTGCGACAGCTTTAAACATTCCCTCGAAGAAACGTCGCAACAGTTAATTGAGAAGGAACTGTGCCATCTGAACGAAGTGTAAAACCCGGCTAAGGTTGAATTATTGCAGGGGCGAGGAGATCTGTTTCGCAGATATGCTTACACTATCATCTAAGGACTCTGAGAGGATTCGCCGACTATTTAAGCAACTCGCGATGTAAGATATTCTCCCACTCTTTTTGCCTCAGTTTATTTTTGCTGTGTTTTGTCTGGTCATCATATTTCTTCTGAAGTTTCTCTAAATATGTTGTGTACCGGTTAAAGATCGCTGCTATTTCGTTTTTATAATGCTTACTATACTTTGCATTTTCTACTTTCTTTCTAAACTGCCTGCTAACCAGTTCGGAGATATCAAAATGTAATTGCTCGTGCCGAAGCACATCCTCATTCTGCAGTTGTTTTCTACTCCATGACTTCGTTTTATCAAATTTAGAACTGATTTCAAATTTTATTTTTATTACGTCTCCAATACTCAACGAGCTATATTTATAATGTATTCCTACCGCTGACATGGTAGCAAAAGGACTCCTGGTATCAGCTTTTCCCTCGAAGTCAGACCACTTTATTTTTACATTTTTATTCCACTGTATAAACTGAGCCTGGCCTTGCGCATAAACATAAAAGTGAGCCAGAGCAATGAGTATAAAAGTGATCGGTATTCTCATTCTTAGTTGCAAAGTAATTATTTGTAGCAATCATTTTACTTCTTTGATCCACTTTACAATCGCCAAAAAAAATGCTTTTTTATTTTTGTAGCCCAATAGTTGATAAATTGATACATGAAGTTTACAATAGTTTAGCTTGTACAAAAAGTAGTCAGATTAGTAAAAGAAGCACGAGTTTACTTTTAATTTGACTGTACAAATATTTCCGGGTTTAAACTTCCAGCCGTGTTTTACATCAAAGCGATATAATACTTTTTTATACCTTAGTTTAAGATGAATAAGATCAAACATCGAACGGACTTTTAAACGACAAGTACAGGAACATTACCAAAGAAAATCATTCCTGCTAACGACGAAGACTTCTATCATATTATCCAAAATGCCATAATGAAACCCACATGTTGAAGAAAACCATTAAAGCTATTTTTAAGGCATCTGTAATATTGATTTTTTTTGCATCCTGTCAAAAAGAACTCGAAGTTGATAAGATTCCTGAATATCGTTTTTAATTAAAACGGCTACTGAGACAAGGAATGGCGTATCAACAACAACCAACTTTAATTACGACCCGCAGGGACGGGTGATTAGTACAACTTCTACATCAGGAGAAAATAGGGTGTACAAATACAATTCGAACTCCTATTTACCTCAACATGGTTCTAAACCATAGCTATTCGTTTGATAGCTATAACCGGCTAATCAATGAGACAGTAGTTAATCAGGGTAGAAACATCATCGTAGTCAAAGAATATACTTACTAGGCTTTAGAAGATAATTATTTGACCTAAAAGAATCGTGGTTGACAAAGTTTTTGATAATGAATAACACCGGGAGTAAATACCACATGTTTATGTGATTCACACTTACCATTAATTACCTCACTTTTGCTATTGCAAGAAATTGGGGGCAAATTCTTGATTAATCAACCCTTTCCTTTTGGAAGGGGTTTTCTTATATATACAACTGCAAAATTTACAACTTTTTCCCGTTTTTGTGCTTGTCATTAAGCCTTAGTCTCAATTTAACTCAAACCACTCAGCGGTGGATATCTTTAATAAACCATATAGACTTTTTGGTAGGGTTCTTGATATTCTTAAAAAATGTACTATTACGGCCGGGACAGAAGAAGACGATATAAGAAAATGATAAAGCGGACGTTGTTTGCAATTGCAGCAGTGGTTGTCTTTATGATCGGGCGCTTCCTATTTTTTAACTCTCATATTACCCATGAAGACATTGTTTCTGTTACGTCTATTGGAAATAGTTTATCATCAAATGAAATATTACCAGACTCGGTATTAGCGCTTGAAAAAGGAGGACACCTGCAAAAAGACACCAGGTATTTAGCTGGGCAAAGAAATGATGAAGAGAAAACATTCTTGAAAAATGAAGATTCAGAGGGCGCTATTGTAGAAAAATTGAAAAACAAGAGACTCACCGCCTATCACCATTCCAGGCAAAAGCCAGCCCGCACATTTTACCAGGTTCTTTCTGTGGCGCATTTTTATGATAGACCAACTGAACCGTCACGCAGAAAAGACGTGATCAAATATTGGAATGTTTCTAATGAATCTATTAAACCCGTTAGAGAAAAAAACGATTTTATTTTTGTTGTGTATAAACAGCCTCTTGGTCCCGTCAGAAAGGGCTGGTTACGAAAAAAAGATCTGAAAAAAGTAAATACATCCTATGAAAATAACAAGGAGTGAAAAGAGGCTGTATTTGCCTTATAAACAAAAAAGCACCTAAACAAGGTGTTTTTTTATTTCAACTCAGCGATACGAAATGAAAACATACATTTTTTTGGACCGTCATTTTTCATATATAAAACGCACTTTCGCCGACTTTTGATTAGTAGAGCTCAAAAAGAGTTCATAGCGTTTTTTGCCGGCAGTGATCACAAGAAGGGCGGTGTTAGGAGGAATGGTTCCCAGGTTTTCGGCAATCATTTCTACTTCCTGAAATTTATTGTTTAAATCAATTGTAATAAAAGTTGTTATTGGCTCTGCACTAAGCCTTTGGTGCGACAGTACTATTCTGTCATTGATGCGCACAGCTATCGAATCACCATCTATCTCCCCATTGTCATAGAAGTCTAGCCGTATTTGACCAGTATCGACAAGTATCTCGGGTATTTCTTTAAAAGCCGATTCCCGAACCCTGGAAAGCTTTATGCTACCGGTTTCACATGCAGGATAGTCAGGAGAGATCACGCTGCTCCAGTCACCCTTTAGAGCCTCTTCACTAACATTGCCGCTATAGCTTAATTCATATCTTTTAATGCAAACCTGGCACTGTTGAGGAATTTTGTATGTGGTAACAATGGCCTCCTGTAAATAGATCTTTTTTAAAGCAGAATCGTAAGAACCCGTAAACTTCTTTTTAACGTAGTTATTTATATCGAAATAATGATAAGAATTACCCGAAACCTCTCCACCGCGAACAGTAATCTGTAATTCGATATTATTTACTGCAAAACAACCTCCAACCATATCTAATGTTCCCTTCCAAAACCCGGAGACATTTTGACTAATCGCAAAAAAAGGGCTAAGAAAAAGAAGATAAGCTAGAATATGGGTTTTGATCATTAAACTAAAATTACGGATTTTTTACCCTTATCCTTCTTAGTCGTTAATCAATAAGTTTAGAAACATTTATTTAAGCTTTTATTATACATTTCCAGCTTATCAAAGAATCAAAGCCAATTGTTTTTCACGGCTTTGCTGTACATTTTCTTTCATCTACTTCCACAGCGCAAAGCATTTAAAAAAATGTTGTGGAAGTTGCAGTTTTTTATATCGATATTGTATTCAATAATCACGCAATCACTAGTTGTATAATATTTGTCACGATGAATAAAAATACTCTTTTAGTCTTGTTGCTGGCAGCTTGCCATAGCTTGCTTAACTCACCCTCATTTGCACAGGTCACAGATACCACACTGCTACGCCGCGGCGCTTATTTTACTGAAGCTGAAGGCAAAGCATCATTGGAAAGATTTGCAACTACTTATCATGACAAGAAGAGCTGGGAAGAAAGAGCTGCACGCATAAGGCAAACTATTGTCAAAGGTTCCGGAATAGATAAATTTCCGACCAACACACCTTTAAAACCGGTGGTGAACAGCAAGAGAAGTTATGACGGCTATACCGTCGAAAATATTTCATTCGAAAGCTTGCCCGGTTTTTTTGTTACAGGCAACTTATACCAGCCTGCTGACAAGCTTACTTCCCATCCCGCTATTCTTGCATTGCATGGCCATTTTTCTGATGCACGCTTCCAGGAGTATGTGCAAAAGCGCGCAGCTACATTAGCCAAAATGGGTGCAGTTGTACTAGCTATAGATATGGTGGGGTATGGTGATGCCACTCAATGCTCTCATAAACACCCTTACAGCCTCGCATTGCAGGCGCATAACAACCTGCGAGCAATTGACTACCTGCTTTCTCTGCCCGGGGTGGACAAAAAAAGGGTTGCCGTAACGGGAGAATCTGGAGGAGGAACACAAACGATATTGCTCACGGCGCTGGATAAAAGAATTACCGTCTCAGTGCCCGTAGTAATGGTCTCGGCTCACTTTTTTGGAGGATGCGTGTGCGAAAGCGGACTTGCGATACACAAGAGTAAAGACTTTGAAACCAGCAACGTTGAAATAGCGGCATTGGCGGCTCCCCGGCCTATGTTGTTAATCTCTGACGGCAAAGACTGGACGAAAACCACTGCACAAGTTGAGTATCCATACATAAAAAACATCTATAGGCTTTATGCCAGTGAAGCAAATGTTGAAGACGTTCACCTGGCTGATGAAGGACATGATTATGGAATTAATAAAAGAAAAGGCGCTTACGTTTTTTTGGCAAAGCACCTGCAATTACCAATAAGTAAAATAAAAAACGCAAAAGGCGACATTGATGAAAGCTTTGTAACCGTTGAACAACCAGAAAAACTGCATGTATTCAATAGTGATCACCCTATGCCTTCCTATGCAATAAAAGGTGATGAGGCAGTGACTGAAATGGTTAATAATATGAAGAAAATGTAATAGTATGTAAACCAGTTATCGATAGCGCTACTGATCTGTTTATTATGCGATCACCGACATCGCTTTTTTATAATATAGTTCGCGGCTATCTAAACCTATTGTACCTCCGTTAATAGCCTTGGTTATACCGATAAAATCTTTTGCAGCAGCTTTCGGAATACATCCTTTGCATACTGCAAATTCCCAGCATGCACTGTCGATGGCCCATGCATCGTCAGTTCTTATCAGCTCCACTAATTCCTCAATAGTTGCAGGTTTATTGTCGAACTGAAACCCTTTACCTGCCTGCTTATATTTAAAGTAAGGAATAAAAGACTCCTTTCCGGTCATTTGCATAAAGCCACTTCCCCTAAAGTCCCATCCATCGTTGCTGCCGGCTGCATTGCCCATGCGGGCATTATAAACTTTGTTAGCTAGTTTTTGAGGATTTCGCGCAAAAGGCGTAGCATCTGCAATGGTTTTAAATCTTGAAGGCCATGTTTTTAAAATGGCTTGCGCAGAGTAGTTCAGGTTTTCTGCCTTATCCTTAAACTCGTTGCTTTCGTGCGCTAACTGTGCAATAAAGGCCGGCAATACCTCTATGGTATTCATGTTATATACGACAGTTATCTTATTTAGAATATCTGCCAATGACTCTGCACGGGCACTATCAAGAGATGGAGCAATGCTTTTCAAAAGGGCTCCGGTGATGGTAAATGACATTTTATTACTTTTTATTGAATTATTGGAATACCGCGGGATAACGGCACTTAACAAAATACAATACTTTGATTAGAAATCAAATAGCAGAATTTATGTTTTTGAATTTGGAGCTGCACAAAGTGCTGTTTAAGGCGCAGCATAAGGCGTGACAATAGATTCGTAGCTGAAATTTAAGTACAGATTGAATAAGGCTTTCAATCGAGCTTCTATTCATTTGTGCCGCTTTTCGCAATGGGCGCGCTGACCCTTATCGTAAAAATAATTACCAGAAATAAGAGCACACGCGTCTTTAGACCTTTTACTCGATCATCGTTTCGTTGCTTTAGTAATTTTGAAAGGTACTTTCATTCATCCGCCTTACGATTTTGAAATAGCCGACAGCCTTGCTACAAACTTTCATTTGCCAAAAACAAGCTTGTTGATTATGACCGGCGCTTTTGCCGGCTACTATTTGGCTATGGAAGCTTACAAAAATGCGATTAAAGACAAGTATCACTTTTTTAGCTACGGAGACGCTATGCTTATTTTAAAAAATAAAAAGTTTTTTTTCTTTAAAAGAGCGTCTAGGTGCAGCTCTTTTTTTTATTTTTTGTTTCCGGCATTTGAACAACTAACAAAAATCGTTGCGTCGCACACGTGTACATTTGCTTGTATTTCTGCTTTTCTCAACCTGTATTTAATTTACTCTGTCAAAAATTAATTCTACATGCAAAAGGTTATGTGTGCGCTTTCAAATAAACCGGTGAACGAAAATCAAGCTCATAAAGGCGAAACGCTCAGACCGTCAATATTTGAACTTATAAAGCACGATCATCCTGATTTTAACTACGAAAGTTATATTAGCAATGATGAATTGAATACTTACAGAAAGAAACAGCTTTCGGGTCTTATAAAGCAGGAAGACAAGGAACTTAATTCTTTGGAAAAAGAAGTAGTTCAGGCAATTTCAGCAAATAAAATATTGTCTGAAAATATTGAAGATGAGCTTGAAGAGACATTAACCTTCGGGCAACGCGTAGCAGATCATATCGCAACGTTTGGCGGAAGCTGGACCTTCATTATCTCATTCTTTACTTTTATATTGTTTTGGATGGCAATTAACATTTACCTGCTTGCTTCAAAACCATTTGACCCTTATCCTTTCATTTTACTAAATCTTATTCTAAGCTGTCTTGCAGCTATACAAGCACCAATAATTATGATGAGCCAAAACCGCCAGGAGCACAAAGACCGGATAAGAAGTGAACATGATTATAAAATAAATTTGAAAGCGGAACTTGAAATACAACTAATAAATGAAAAAGTAGATCACCTTATTATTCATCAAAACAAGAGATTGATGGAAATTCAGCAAATACAAGCAGACTATCTTGAAGACATTTTAGAGGAGCTAAAAGCGAAAAGATAATTTGCAATTTGTCGTTCCGCATATTTAAATAGACAATAATGGTTGATGTGTTAGGACAGGCAATCTCAGACTTCTACAATAAACAACCTATAAGCAAACTTTGGATTCACAATAAATACGGCAAAAGGGAAGAAATGCCAATTGCAACTTACTTCAGAGATGCAGAGCAGATGCCCAACCTTGAGTTAATAGCTTTGCAAAACTGCCACGGCAAAGTGCTAGACATAGGTGCAGGTGCTGGCAGTCACGCACTGGAGTTACAAGACAAAGGCTTTGACGTTACAGCTCTTGAGATTTCAGAAAAAGCGGCACAGGTGATCAGGCATCGGGGAGTTGAAAAAATTATCCAGCAAGACATTTATTCATTTCATACCGGACAATTTGATACACTCCTGCTGTTAATGAATGGAATTGGATTAACAGGTAGCATAAGCCGGCTTAGACGATTTTTACAGCATGCCGAAAAAATACTTTATCCTTCAGGACAGTTGATTTTCGACTCTTCTGATGTTGCTTACTTGTATGATAATAATATTCCTCAAATAGACCGTTATTATGGAGAAATAATGTACCGGTACGAATACAAAAAACAAAAAACAGATTGGTTTAGCTGGTTGTACATTGACCAAAAAACTTTATCAAAAATAGCCTGGGAAGAAGGATGGAAAGTGGAAATCCTTTTTACGGATGAATTTGATCAATACCTGGCCAAATTAACGACGAATGATTAAGCATTTCTTCATCCTGTTTATCAAACAAAAAACACAATATTTCTATCATGTTTTCAATTATATAAATAAAAATTTCTACTTAAAAGGATTGCTTTGATCCTCTCCTATCACTAAGTACTTCTTCCTGAAAACTGTCAAATACAATATATAGTAAATGATCGCAGGAAATATAAAAATGATTTTGAGTGTTTCGATGTAGTCCGGCACCGGTGTCTTAGCGAAGCGAAAGTAAAAAGGCAGAAACACGCCTGCAAGCATTAAAAAGTAAAGTGGTACAATAAATCTCAATCCATTACTAACGCTTCGGTAGACATTAACCCCCTCCTGAAGTGTCACAGTTTCTACCTCGCTGCTCATCCAGTTCAGCTTGCATTGCAAAGTGTGCTGTCCTGGCTCTAGCGTAAACTCTTCGGTATCGTCGTTCTTTATTTGCCCTTCTTCCACACCATCTACTATCACCTTATACCGCTGACGCCTATTAAGGATACTGCTCTTTCGGCTTAATATTAATTTTGCTGACATAATTCCTTAAAGATTAAACAACCCTTTATTTAATACCTGCAAAGTAGTCGTTTTATATTCCGCAGGTATTAACACAGAAATGTTATGCCTGCTGCCGCCGTAGCTCACCATCCTAACCGGAATGTTCTTAATAGAGTCAAACAAACGCATCATCACCTGTGGTGTTTGTACAATTTCATTTCCTACAATTGAAACGATTGTTTGGTTTTCATCTATCTCTACTGTTCCAAAAGCCTGCAGTTCCTGTAAAATATCCGCCAGGTTCTCCTTGTTATCAATAGTTAATGATACAGCAACTTCAGAAGTGGTGATCATGTCAATAGAGGTGCGGTATTTTTCAAACACTTCAAACACCTTTCTTAAAAAACCGTAAGCCAGTAACATGCGGCTGCTCTTAATTTTAATAGCAACAATACCGTCTTTTGCGGCCACTGCTTTAACACCAACACTGCCTGCAAGCTGCACAATTGAAGTACCTTTTGCAGACGGCTCCATTGTGTTGAGCAACTTAACAGGAATATTATAATGCTGCGCAGGCCATATAGAAGCAGGATGTAAAATCTTAGCCCCGAAATAAGCCAGTTCAGCCGCCTCCTCAAAGCTCATCTGCTCTATTGCCACTGTTTTATCTACAACTCTGGGATCGTTGTTATGCATGCCATCTATATCGGTCCAAATCTCGCAAACCGTGGCATTCATTGCGGCCGCTATTAATGAAGCACTGTAATCGCTTCCACCCCGCTTTAAATTATCTACTTCCCCTTTACTATTTCTGCAGATATAGCCCTGGGTTACAAAAATGTTTTTGTCCTGGTGATGTTTTATCTGTTGTGTTAACTTGACCCTTATGTTACCAATCAACGGTTCTTCATAAGCATCTATCTGCATAAATTCTAATGCAGGCAGTAATTCATGATCAATTCCTGCTTCAGACAAATAAGCTGAAAAAAGCTTCGTACTCATCAGCTCTCCCTGCGCAAGAATATCTTTATTAAGCGCTTCACTAAAAGAAATTTTAAGAATGATATTTAAAAATTCAAAGTGTTCGGCTATTATTTGTAAAGCCTTTTTTTGTGCTTTTTCCGTTTTTAGTAAAATACTTATAAACTGTTTATAGTGTTGCTCTAGTTTGTCAATTGCATGCTTAGAAAAATTTCGATCTCCATTTGCCAAACCTTTACTTATTTCTACCAGGGCATTGGTTGTTCCGCTCAGGGCGCTTAACACAACAATTTTGGGTTCGTTATCCCTTGTTATAAGATCAGCTACCTGGTGCATTCTTTCGGCCTTACCAACACTGGTACCGCCAAACTTCATTACTTTCATTAGTACACTTTTTAAAGTTGTGCAAATATAATTGTAGCAACGCACAATCAGTAACCTCTCATTTATTGTGTTTTTGTTGCTATTATTTTAATCCTCTTCTATTAAGCTTTCAAATACATTTGTTTGGAAATAATTAAAAGCAGATGCAAAAATTTGTTGGAGCGATATTTTTTTTGATACTATCAGTTTATGGCAATGGCCAAAAAAAAAGTGCAAATAGTGGAAATGTATCAAGACCGAAACTGGTTGTAGGCATTGTAATAGACCAAATGCGATGGGATTATTTGTACCGTTATGCAGAAAGGTATTCGGCTAACGGTTTTAAACGAATATTAAGTGATGGCTTTAGTTGCGAAAATACGTTTGTTCCATACACTCCTACCGTAACTGCTGCTGGCCATACTTGTGTTTATACCGGTTCTGTACCTGCCATTCACGGTATTATGGGTAACAACTGGTATAGAAGGGATTTAAACAGAGCATGGTACTGTACAGAAGACACTACTGTAAAAAGTGTAGGCAGTAATTCTGATGCAGGGCAAATGTCACCTTCCAGTTTATGGACTACCACAGTAACCGATGAATTAAGAATGGCAACAAACTTTCGCTCGAAAGTTATTGGTATCGCATTAAAAGACAGAGGCGCTATTTTACCGGCTGGTCATTCGGCTAACGGTGCTTACTGGTTTGACAATGCCAATGGTGCTTTTATCACCAGTACCTATTACATGAAGGACTTGCCGGATTGGGTGAAACAGTTTAACAATAAAAAATTACCCGACCAGTATTTACAGCAAAACTGGAACACGCTCTACCCAATCAGCACTTACGTACAAAGCACTGCTGATGATAAAAGTTATGAAGGCGCACTTGAAGACAACACCTTTCCTCACATTACTGCAAACATTACAAAAGATAAATACAATGCATTACGCACTACCCCTTATGGTAATACACTAACTTTTGAGATGGCAAAAGCCGCTATTGAAGGAGAGAGGCTAGGCCAGGCCGCAAATACAGATTTTCTTGCTGTAAGCTTTTCTTCTCCGGATTATATTGGTCATACTTTCGGTCCTAACTCAGTAGAAGCTGAAGACAATTATCTACGTCTCGATAATGAACTTGCTGCATTCCTAAATTATCTTGATGGCAAAATAGGGAAAGGACAATATACTGTTTTCATAACGGCTGACCATGCTGCGGCACATGTAGCAGGCGAATTACAAGAAAATAAAATACCGGCCGGAACATTAAGTGAAGGTGGTTTACAGCCAATGTTAAATGACATGATAGAAAGGCGTTTCAAAATAAAAAACGCAGTGTTATCGGTAATGAACTTTCAGGTTTACCTGAACAGAGCTGTTATAACCGAAGATGAACAAAAGATAAAAGATACCATTATTGATCGTTTATTAGAGAATCCTGGTATTGTACGTGCTTTCGATTTAAAAGGCATAAACACCCTCTTACTGCCTTCTAAAATTAAAGAAATGGTGATTAACGGATACAACCAAAAGCTAAGTGGCGACATCCAGTTCATATATAAACCCCAATATTTTTCAGGCGGCAGAACAGGTACTACGCATGGTTCCTGGAACCCCTACGATTCTCACATTCCGTTACTCTGGTACGGCTGGGGAATTAAAAAAGGTAAGACCAACCGGGAGACTTATATGACAGACATTTCGCCCACTGTTTCGGCCTTGCTTCATATTCAAATGCCTAGTGGAAGTATTGGTAACGTTATAGAAGAAGTAATGCAATAGCTAACAACAGATGCGTCGTCATTTTTGGAGCTACTAAAGTGATAGCTTAATAGCCTTTACAATGAGCGGAAAACCTGGTGCAAAAATCATCTTAACAGGGATCAAGGCCATCAGGATAACCAAACTGCTGTTGCATCATCATTAGCTTTTCAAATTCAGTCAGTATTGTCATCGACTCTTCCTGCACCAATCGTGATTCTGTCTCTAATTGAAATCCCAGAATTTTTTTCTTCTGAAGCTGATTGAAGAAAGCAACT
>JBBPZJ010000412.1:0-9948 GCA_038199395.1 Chitinophagales bacterium | reverse complement strand
TTGCTGATGAACGAAATGCGTCGCAACGATGAATCCATAAAATACAAGTGTTTGTACCAAAAAACAAAGTATTCACATTTCGACGAGTGAATTAAAGGAAAGAAAAGCAGGCAATTTTTATGATGAGAAAAATACTCTATTCACTTCGTCCTTTCACATATTTCCGCCATTTTTCAATTACCTGCTCAATATCCCCGGCAAGAGGCGCTTCGAAAAACATGTCTTCATTTGTAACAGGATGTTTAAAGCCGAGCGTAAAGGCGTGAAGCGCCTGCCTCTGGCAGATTTCAAAGCAGTTGTCTACAAACTGTTTATATTTTGAAAAAATAGTTCCTTTTAAGATTTTATCGCCTCCGTAAGTACTGTCGGCAAATAAGGTATGACCTATGTGCTTCATATGTACTCTTATTTGATGTGTACGGCCCGTTTCGAGCACGCATTCTATTTTAGTTACATAGTTAAATCGTTCCAACACCCGGTAATGGGTTATTGCCTCTTTGCCGTGTTCTCCTTCGGGATAGGCTTCAAAGAGTTTACGATAGCGTTGGTTGCGGCCTACATGAGCTACGACTGTTCCTTCTTCTTCAGGAAAGTCTCCCCATACAAGTGCTATGTATTTTCTTTGTATGGTATGATGAAAAAACTGTTTTGCAAGATGTGCTGCACCCTGAGCGGTCTTAGCCATCAGGAGCAACCCGCTGGTATTTTTGTCTATTCTGTGTACAAGACCGTAGCGCGGCAGCGAAGATTCATTTACCTCAGGATTATGTTCTTTCAGGTAAAATGCTATCCCGTTTAGCAATGTACCTGTATAGTTACCGCTTCCGGGATGAACAACCATACCCGCAGGTTTATTAATGACCATGACAGCATCGTCTTCATATACGATATTTAAATCCATCGGCTCGGGTACAACATCAGTCGACTCAGGGTGATCGGTAGAATAAACAATAATCTCTTCGAAAGCTCTTACTTTATAATTTGGCTTTACCTGATGGCCATTCACTGTAATTAGCCCGGCCTCAAGCGCCTGTTGAATTTTATTTCTTGTCGCACCCTCAATCCTGTTCATCAAAAATTTGTCAATTCTGATCGCTTCCTGGCCCTTGTCTGTTTTAATAACCCTTGTTTCAAAAAGTTCTTCAGCACTTTCCTCAGGCATTAAATCATTTTGGTTATTCATATACATACAAAGGTAAGGGTGACTAAAGTTGAAATACTTTAACCCGTGATGTCAGCTTGTAAGAAACAAACAAATGTTTTTGCCGACTTGCAGAAAATAAAATGTAAGTGATAGGTTTAAATAGGACATGTGACAAGCTTCTTGAAAGCTGCGTGGTATATGATAGCTTTGCATTTTTATGAGACAAATGGTTTTATTTAAAGATTTAGGAAAAGATCAATCTTACAAAGAGATATGGGATTACCAGGAGTCGATCCTTCAAACAAATACTCAGATTAAAGCAGCAGCAAGAGGTTTGGTAGATGCTGTGCAGGATCAGTTAAGTATTACACAATCAACTAATAACCACCTTTTTTTGGTGGAACATAAACCTGTTTATACATTAGGTAAAAGTGGGGACATAAACCATGTTTTGATTGGTGAAGACCACAGGCAAAAAAAAGGAATTGATTTTTTTAAAATAAACAGGGGAGGTGATATCACTTTTCACGGGCCGGGGCAGTTGGTAGGATAT
The DNA here is from genome assembly GCA_038199395.1 of Chitinophagales bacterium. Taxonomy (GTDB): domain Bacteria; phylum Bacteroidota; class Bacteroidia; order Chitinophagales; family Chitinophagaceae; genus Segetibacter. The sequence goes on along the minus strand of JBBPZJ010000412.1, from coordinate 8,251 downwards.
CCTATTCTGGACCTTGAAAAATTTAAAACAGATCTCGGCTGGTACTTAAGAAGTCTTGAAGAAGTTATCATTCAGACAATGGCAGAGTATGGCCTAAAGGGGGTGAGAAGCGCCGGAGAAACGGGCGTTTGGCTCGACCCGGAAGTAAAAGGAAAAGAAAGAAAGATTTGTGCGATGGGTATAAGGTGCAGCCGCTGGATTACTATGCACGGTTTTGCTTTTAATGTAAATACAGATCTTGACTATTTCAATTATATTATTCCGTGTGGCATTCAAAATAAACAGGTTACTTCTTTACAAAAAGAGCTTGGATTTGCGGTTTCAATGAATGAAGTAAAACACAAACTCAGGTTTAATTTTGAGAAGGTCTTTGAAGTGGATATTGTAGAAAGCATCTTGCCATAAGCCTTTTTCAAAATTCTTTTGCTAAAAATCTTTCGGCACATACAACTTATTTTTCTCCTTCAGTTTGTTGTCTTCATACAGTTCAAACTGGAACCAGCCTGAATGCACAAAATTTGCTTTATCAAGTATTAGAGGAGATTCTATAACATGGGCAATTTCAAAAAGGGAAGAACCATCTTCTTCTAAAAATTTCAAGCGATATTTTTTTTCATTCACTAAAGGAAGTGAAACACTTATAAATCCGTCCTTATTAATAAAAATATAAGAAGATGTTTTAAAAGCCTCCATCTGCCGATAGCGGTTTAACGAAACAATAGAATCGTTGATTGAATACAAAGAGTCTTTGGTTAGCCGCAAAATACTGTCTTTGAAATTTCGAAAAACGTTTATAGAAATCTGCTTATAAACTATATCATTTATTTTAATAGTTATAAGTCTTTTATCGCCAGGAATAACGATTGCTAAGGCAGGATTGGTGAAGTCTCTAATATCTTTTATGCCGCTAACGGCATTGGTAGAAGAGTTAGGAACTCCGGCTCTTTTGGGCTTCGAGAAAAAATAGGCACCGCCCTGCAGGGCATAAAAAATTCTATAAAAAACACGGTTCGCCATTGGCTTTACCTCGGTATATCCATTCTGAGGCAACTGAGGAGACATTGCAGAATATACGGTAGAGTAGCCTTTAAGGCTATCATAAGATCGCTGCACATTTAACTGCGCAAGAGTAGTTTGAAAAGGATTGGTCCAACTAATCGTTACTCTTTCTCCTGTTTCAGTAAGCGTAAATTTAGGTAGCGTGTCCTGACTGTATGAATTACTTGCGAAAAACAAAACAAGTATAATGCTTATGATTCTTTTCAACGTCTTTTTCGATTATTGCGGCAAAGATAATGGGTGGAAAATAATTAAAATGCTAAGACTTTTGCCGGTAAACTCTTATTTCCCTGCAAGCCCCCGCTGTGTATCATCAGCAGTTTGCTGCCCGGTTTGAATAGTCCTTTTTCTGCCATGTCTTTTATTGCAAACAAAGTTTTGCCGGTATAAATAATATCGAGAGGTAAATGGTGATCGATATACATATTGTTTATAAAACTGGTGAGTGTTTCAGGATGCTTTCCATATCCCCCGAAATGGTAATCATGCTTTATTTCAAACGTTGCAGCAGGTGCTTGTGCTTCTAATAAGTTTTTTATTTGTTGCTCAATCGGATAGTTTCCTTTCATCGAGCTGATGCCCATGACCTGCTGATCTTTGGTGCAAGAGAGTATTAATCCGGCTAACATGGTACCTGTGCCAACGGCTGCAATAACGTGTGAATAAGTAGAAACATTTACCAGGTTCAGGATTTCTGAAGCGCCTTTTGCTCCTGTGGCGCCATAGCCACCTTCATCAATCCAATACCAGTTATTGCCGGAAAACCTGTCTATTATTTCCTCCTTTCTTCGATATTGTTCCCTGCTAACAAATTGCATTTCCATGCCAAGCTCCATTGCCTGTATAATGGTGTGTGATAGGGTTGCCGGCTTTTCGCCACGTATGATGCCAATACTTTTCAATCCTGCCTGCTTAGCTGCAGAGGCTGTGGCGATTATATGATTAGACCATGCGCCTCCAAAAGTTGCAATGACCGATCTATTCATCCGTATTGCTTCCTCCAGGTAGTATTTAAGCTTAAACCATTTATTTCCACTTATAACGGGGTCTATTTTATCTAATCTTAAAACGTCTAGTGATACCTGGTTATTTCTCAGCCATCCCGCATCAATTTTTTCAACATCAACTAAACTTAGGTCCACTGGTATTGTTTTTGCAAAATTGAACAAATTATTTGCTGCATCAGCAGTATAATATAGTTTCGCAATGTTTAAAAATTCAATATGCAACCGACACTAGTTATTTTAGCAGCAGGGATGGCGAGCCGCTATGGCAGTATGAAACAAATTCAATCGTTTGGTCCGTCCGGCGAGACTATAATGGATTATTCTATTTACGATGCCATGCGGGCGGGGTTTAAAAAAATTGTTTTTATTATCAGGGAAGATTTTGCTGAAAATTTTAAAGCGATTTTTGAGCCAAAGCTGAAAGGAAAAATTGAAACAGATTATGTTTTTCAAAGCTTACAATATTTTATGGGAGAACGACAGGTTCCTGCAGAAAGAACAAAACCATGGGGAACAGCGCACGCAGTCTTATGTTGTAAAGACACCGTGAAGGAACCTTTTGCTGTTATTAATGCCGATGATTTTTATGGCAGAGATGCTTTTCAAAAAGCCTACACATTTTTAACCACCGCAGTAAGTGAAAAAGCGCAATGTATTATTGGTTATCAATTGAAAAAAACGCTGAGTGACAACGGTAGTGTTAGCAGGGGAGTTTGTGAAGCAGACGCAGACGGTAATCTTATTTCGATAAATGAGCGGACGAGTATTTTTCGCAATGAACAAGGCAAGATTACATATGAAGACGAATCTGGTTTGCACGAAGTAAGTGAAGATAGTCTCGTAAGTATGAACTTCTTTGGTTTTTCACCTGCAATATTTCCTGTCATCGAAAAACAATTCCAGGAGTTTTTAGATGAAAATATCAACAAACCAAAGGCTGAATTCTTTATTCCGCTGGTGGGCGACAAATATATAAAGTCTGGTTTGGGGGTGATTAAAGTAATTCCGACAGATGCACAATGGTTTGGAGTGACTTATAAAGAAGATGCACCAAGTGTGCAGAAAAGCATTGATACTTTAGTGCAGTCTAAAGAATATCCTGCCAAAATTTGGGATTAAAATGTGGGTCTTTGTATTGAACAAAAGAATATTAAAATAGTAGTATGTAAAAAAGCTCTGAGAACAGAGCTTTTTTTATAATTACACACTTCTATAACGTTTACACTCTTATAGGTTATTCGTTGATAAGCTAGCCTGCAAACATCATTTCGAACCAACGCCTTTCACCTTTAGCGGGATAGTGTAAACTGCCTGTGAAGCAGTTATAAATAGCTCATTCTTGTTTTTTCCGCCAATGCAAACATTTGCTGTCCATTTTTCAGGAATGTCGATATGGTCAATTTTTTTTCCATTTTTGTTGAAAACAGTCACACCATTTCCCGTAAGGTAAAGGTTGCCTTTTTTGTCAATAGTCATTCCGTCGGAACCCATTTCTGCAAAAAGTTCCCGATTGCTCAAAGTGCCATTTTTTTCGATTTGATATTTATAAGTTTTACTGGCACCTATATCCGCAACAAAAAGTTCTTTACCATCAGGAGAGCCAATTATGCCATTGGGCTTTTTTATAGTTGAGTCAACAGGAATTGGCTCTGTAGCATTTTCAGGCAAATAATACACTCTTTCATTAGCAACACGTTCGCCCTCCCTGGTCCACCAGGGCCTTTTGTAAAGAGGATCGGTAAAATATAATCCACCTTTAGGATGAACCCACACATCGTTTGGACCATTTAATAAATGACCATTAAAATCAGACATTAAAACAGTTACCTTTTTTCCCGGATCAATAGCCCATAATTCGTTTCGCTCATCAGCGCACGAAATCAAGTTGCCTTTTTTATTAAAATACATACCGTTAGACCTGCCTGCTTTATCCATAAAAATCGAAAGTTTTCCGTCTGTATCATATTTCCAAATCTTATCGTTTGGCTGATCAGTAAAAAAGATATTTCCCTTTTTATCCGCTGTGGGCCCTTCGGTAAAGGCGAATTGTTTCGAAATCAGCTTAGGAGTAGCACCATCAGCAACCACTCTCTCCCGGTTGTTTAGAGTAGAAGTATCTTCATTTTGAAAACACCATGCGTGCGATGATATCGCCATAAACGAAATGAAACAAGGAATTGCAAAGAGCACCGTTTTATACTTCATATGTAATATGTAAGAATTTGTAAAAAGACTAAATATATTGATAAAAAAAAGTTTTGAAATCAAGGAAGGTTTTGAGTGAAGAATAAATTTTGACAGTGTATTGCTGTTGTGAAAATTGTATAAGTTTTTCTCAGATTAAATCTCTAGCGTAAAGGAACCTTGCTGCCGAAACAACAAACAACCTCCACGAGGCCGGGCGGAGGTTGTTCGATAAATATGAAGCCTTTCTACAGGTCTAATCAGGAAGAAACAAATTCGTCATCGCCTAAACTACCTCCCGGATCTATCAGATCATAACCACCCTCTATTTTGGGTAATTCTTCACCATCTGCGGTAAAAATTCCCGAGCCTTCTTCCTCCTTTTCAATCTTTTTATTTTCCTCCTTTTCTTCGGTTTTTTTGCTTTTACTGGTATCCAGATCTTCAGTATTATGCAATATCACTTTCGATCTTTCAACTTCCTTATTTGCTTCTTCCAGATCTTTGTAATTATCCATACGTTAAGTTTTAATTTTTTTTCTGCAAAACTGAAGCCAGCAAGAGTATCTGGTCTTGGGATTCAAGCTATTGATTTTAATTCTTAAACTATTTATATAAATATATAGCTTTCTCGAATCAAATGTATTGAGAAAAAAAGAACCAAAAACCGTCTTTAATTTTTGCAATTTTTAATTACTTGACGTGATAACGCCTTCTGCAAAGACATTATCATCGAACGTCCTTCTCTGCCTGCTAACATGAGTTCAAAAATCTCTGTCAATTTATGATATCGCTTTAATTCCCATAATACTAGTCTGACAAAAGTTGTTTGTAATGCCTGATCCTGCTAATGAAGCTATGAGTGATATGTGCTCCGGCAAGATGCATTCCAGCTATTTCCTAAAACATCGTTCTGCTACTTGCATTAAAAATACATTCCTCTATAGATTATTTAACTACCGGAATTATTGCAAGTTAGTAAAATAATTTTCGATGTCGTTTTAAGGCAATTTAGGCTGCCGAGCCCTACTTTCTGTGTATCGTAAACCAAACGAATTTGGTTTTCGTACCGCTGCAGTGTTCTCAAAAAGTTTGTGGCATATCTGCCTGCAACAAAAGCCCGGCATTAGCAGGGAAAACAGGAATTAAGAAGGTTCCTCAGTAATGGTCTTCGTTTTATTTCTCCACTTTCAGGATTAATTTTTGCAAACCAAACTAATAGCATTATTGAATTTCATACATATAGTAAGCAACGCAAATGGAATTGATTGACCAGGTAGATAATGAATCCGAAGAACAATCAGATCAGCCAGTTACCCCTCCAACTTATTGGCTAACCCGCTTTGTTATTCTTCGCCTGCTGGGAACAATCTATGCGATAGCTTTTCTCGTCGCAATTAATCAGATCCTTCCTTTAATTGGCTCTAACGGACTTCTTCCCGTCGGGATTTATCTAAAGAAGATTAGCGCCGCACTTGGTTCAGATGCTGCCGGATTCCTTCGCCTGCCATCGCTCTTTTGGATCGGCCATTCTGACGTTTCGCTGTTGACTGTTGCCTGGATTGGATTTGTGCTTTCTTGTGTAGTAGTGGCAGGCTATGCAAATGCTTTGCTGCTGGGTGTTCTCTGGTTTCTCTACATGTCCGTTGTTCATGTAGGACAAGAATGGTATGGATACGGCTGGGAGATACAGCTTACCGAGACAGGTTTTCTCGCTATTTTTCTTTGTCCGCTACTCGACTTGCGCTCATTTCCACGGTACGCACCGCCAATGGCTATTATTGTTTTGTTCAGGTGGCTAATCTTTCGCATTATGTTAGGTGCGGGATTGATCAAGATACGTGGCGATGAAATATGGCGTAATGCAACAGCCCTTTACTACCACTTCGAAACACAACCCATTCCGGGTCCGTTGAGTCGCTGGTTCCATTTTCTACCCCATACAGTCCTGAAGATGGGAATTTGGTTCAATCATGTCGGCGAACTTGTGGCACCTCTTTTTGTATTCGGGCCACGATTAGCACGTCATATTGCTGGGGTGATAATGGTGTTGTTTCAGTTCAATATTTTCTAAGTGGTAACTTATCGTTTCTAAACTGGCTGACGATCATTCCTGCTCTTGCCTGTTTTGATGATGGCTTCTGGTCAAAGGTTCTTCCTCAATGGCTTGTTAACAGTGCGAAATCCGCTGCTCAAAACGCTGGAGAATCAAAGCCCATGCATACTACTGCATGGGCTGTAACTGCTATTATTGCACTGCTTAGCATAAGGCCTGCAATCAACATGCTGTCTCCCGGTCAAATTATGAATACCTCCTTCGATCCCCTCGATCTTGTAAACACTTATGGAGCCTTTGGAACTGTGGGGCAGGAACGTTTAAATGTAGTATTCGAAGGAACAACAGACGAAGACTCTACCAGCAAAGCTGACTGGAAGCCCTATATCTACAAAGGTCTTCCTGTGCTTCTTGACAAGCGCCCTTCGCAAATAGCTCCCTACCAATTGCGTTTAGACTGGCAAATGTGGTTTGCTTCTATGTCGACTCCCGACGAATATCCCTGGACTATCAACCTTGTGTGGAAGCTGCTTCACAATGATCGCAATGCTGTGAGTTTATTTGCCCGCAATCCCTTTCCTGATGCGCCACCACGATATATCAGGGCTGTCTTATACCGCTACAAGTTTGTAAAGCCAAACAATCCCCAGGGCGTTTACTGGAGCAGGGAGCAGGTTTCCATATGGCTTGCTGCAATGTCTGTTAATGATCCCCGCCTTATCGAATTTCTCAAAACTTACGATTGGATTAATTGATAGATGTATCAATTGTTGCTGAATAAAAACGTTGTCCGATTGATTACTTTTAAGGTTGAAGCAGCACACGGTACTCTTATTAATATAATACCCATACTATTTTGAAAAACTATTCTTCAAGGGTTATTTCCAAAGTGGATAATCATTACAATTACAAGGGTAAATAGCAATATCTTGTTGCGTGCTTTCCTCAAAGCTGATTTAACGAAAGAAATTTATGAAAACAGAAAAAGAAAAAATGCTTTCAGGTGAATTGTACAATGCACTTGATCAGCAACTTTCGGATGAAAGATTAAAAGCCAGACTCCTTATAAAAGCATTAAACGACTCAAGAGAAGACGAGTTTATAGAAAGGAGCAGGATTTTACGTGAGTTAATACCTGGTGCAGGTGCCGGATTATGGCTGCAACCACCATTCTATTGTGATTATGGCAATAATATAAAAACAGGTGAAAAAGTGTTCTTCAATTTCAATTGTATTGTATTAGATGTAATGCAGGTAACAATTGGCAGCAGAACCATGTTCGGACCTAATGTGCAAATTTATACGGCTACCCATCCGGTAAATTATAAAGAAAGAGCTTCGGGACTTGAATATGCCAAACCCATCACCATTGGAGAAGATGTTTGGGTTGGTGGCAGCGTGGTAATTTGTCCGGGTGTAAATATTGGTAACCGCACCATAATAGGAGCCGGAAGTGTTGTTACTAAAGATATTCCCAATGATGTTTTTGCTGGCGGTAACCCTTGCAGAGTTATCAGAAATTTAGAAGAAAGGTAGTAATTGACCGAATGCGGTTTGCCTCAATCTGCTGCTGCCTCAGTTTTTTAGCGCCTGTAACAACATGATTTGGAGCGATGCATGCACTAAAGCATTGTCTTCAATTTTTCTTCTTTCTCCAGCAATTTTTGCAGCAATACAATCTGATTATTGGCTCTTACAAAATTTTGTTCAGGGTATTTTGCACCGTAATAAACATCATTATTGAAATAATCGGAAAGAAAACGAAGGGCTTGCATATAGATCAGAAACTTGCCGGCATATACAAAATAATTTTTTTCGATTGGTGTAAGCTCGTCATCCATATCATGTCGATAGCCTCTTACAATCGCCTTGAAATATTCCTCTCTCACTTCAATCATAGAAAAGTCCTTCTCCTCTTCGCTTACAGGTGACAGATAAGTGCGCA
>JBBPZJ010000411.1:0-8168 GCA_038199395.1 Chitinophagales bacterium | reverse complement strand
GGATGGAAGATTGGGTGGACAGGCATCGGTACCGGGTGCATCGGGTACCTGGAAGGATTTAACTGAAAACGTAAACCAGTTGGCTGAGAACCTTACAACACAGGTGCGTGCAATCTCTGAGGTGGCATCGGCGGTAACGAAAGGGGATCTTACCCAGATGATCAGGGTTGAAGCGAAGGGTGAGGTGGAAGAGCTAAAAGATACAATCAACCAGATGATCGCCAACTTGAAAAGCACTACCCTGCTGAACCAGGAACAGGACTGGCTGAAGTCTAACCTTGCTAAGTTCACGCAGATGCTGCAAGGCCAGAAAGACTTAAACACCGTAACCCGTCGTATTCTTTCCGAGTTGGCCCAGGTGGTTAATGCGCAGAAAGGTATGTTCTACATATTAGAACAGGATGAAAACCTTCAAAATCAGAAATTGAAACTATTTGCAGCTTATGCATTTGGCAACGAAATAGAAACATCAAGAGAATTTCAACTAGGTGAAGGGCTTGTGGGTCAGTGTGCAGTTCAGAAAGAAAGAATTTTGTTGACATCTGTTCCAAGAAGTTTCATAAAAATAGAATCAGGACTGGGAGAAGCAACACCCTTGAATTTAATTGTACTTCCTGTATTGTTTGAAACACAGATAAAGGCAGTTATAGAACTGGCTTCTTTTGATACATTCAATGAAACGCACCTCGACTTTTTGAGTCAGCTAACAGAAAGTATTGGAATCGTATTAAACACAATCGAAGCAAATTCCAGAACAGAAGATCTTCTTGCCCAATCGACTTCTCTTGCTGATGAATTGAGAAGAACGAACGAAGAATTACAGGACAAAGCTCACCTTCTGGCAAAACAAAAAGATGAGGTAGAAGATAAAAATAAGGAAGTCGAAGACGCAAGAAAATCATTAGAAGAAAAAGCTGAGCAGCTACAGCTTACTTCAAAGTATAAATCAGAGTTCCTGGCAAACATGTCTCACGAGTTAAGAACTCCCTTAAACTCTCTCTTAATTCTTGCACAGCAACTATTTGAAAACCAGGAAGGTAACCTGAGTGAAAAGCAGGTGCGCTATGCAAAAACAATTCATAGTTGTGGCGATGATCTTATACAGTTGATTAATGATATTCTTGATTTGTCAAAAATTGAATCAGGTTATATTTCTACAGACTTTATTAATGTCAGATTTCATGAGATAACTGCGTTCGTTGAAACAACTTTCAAACACATTTCCGAAAGTAAGAGCTTACGCTTCTCTATAGAGATGGATGAAAAGCTGCCCAACACGCTTGAAACAGACATTCAACGTCTAAACCAAATATTGAAAAACCTATTGTCAAATGCATTTAAGTTTACTGAAAAAGGTGAAGTAAAATTGAAGGTCTATGAGGCCAAACGTAGTTGGAGATCCAATTCTGCCAGCTTAGACAATGCGGAAAAAGTAGTTGCTTTTGAAATTAAGGATACCGGCATCGGCATCTCAAAAGATAAACAAAACATCATTTTTGAAGCTTTCCAACAAGCAGAAGGATCCACTAGTCGTAAGTACGGTGGCACCGGCCTCGGTCTTTCTATCAGCCGTGGCTTAGCAGACTTATTAGGCGGTACCATCGAACTTGAAAGTGAAGCAGGTAAAGGAAGCAGCTTTATACTGTTCCTGCCAATTAATTATAACCCTGCACATTTAAAGAAGGAGAAACAGAGCAGCCTGACCGTTACTCAATATCAACTTGAAGAAAACGAAGAGGGACTGTCTATACAGTCTGTTCCTACGATTAAAGTGTCAGAGACAAAGGATTTGAAATTGCTGAATGAGGTCATTAATGAAACAGGCGACGACCGAAATAACATTCTTTCTCATGATAAAGTGCTGTTGGTAGTGGAAGATGACATCCGGTTTGCTAAGATCATGATCGAAAAGGGACATGAGAAGGATTTGAAAGTGGTGGTGGCTAAAGCATTTGGAGATGTTTTCGAGCTTACAAATAAATTTAACCCTGTTGCGGTAACGCTCGACGTAAAATTACCGGATGCAAGTGGATGGAAAATTTTAGACTTATTTAAAAACGACTTCAATTTCAAGCACATTCCGGTCCATTTGATTTCAGGGGAAGAAAACAAATTGCTTGCGATGCAAAGAGGTGCAAGAAGCTTTAACCTGAAACCGTTGAAAAATGAGGCTTTAAATGTGTTGTTTGATGATATTGCCACCTTCCACCAAAGAAATACAAAGAATGTACTTATAGTTGAAGACAACGAGTTGGACTCATCACAAATAGCTAAAATATTAGACAATGGAAATTTAATTGACATTGAAATAGCCTCCACGGGAAACGATGGATTAGAACTTGCTAAAAACAAAGCTTATGATTGCATTATTGTCGATTTTATGCTACCCGACATCCCGGGAATGGAGTTCGTCGCCGGAATAAATGAAATCAACAAACTTCACTTAACTCCGATTATCATTTATTCTGCAAAAGATTTTAACGTCAAAGAAAAAACACAACTAAAACAATACGCCAATCGCATTCTTCTTAAAGATGTAAATTCTCTTGATTTATTACTTGAAGAAACCGTGATGCATTTACATATTGATCACAAAAAGTTGTTGCCCGAGAAGAGAAAGATCATCGATAGTTTGAAGTCGAGAGAAGATGTAGTTACTAATAAAAATGTACTCATCGTAGATGATGATGTAAGAAATCTTTTTGCACTAACGACGGCTTTTGAAAAGTATGGTTTAAATACGATAACAGCAGAGAGCGGACAAGAAGCGATTAATATTTTATCGGAAAATGGTAAGATTGATATTGTTCTAATGGATATAATGATGCCGGAAATGGATGGATACGAAACAACCCAAAAAATACGCAGGGAACATAAAAATAATAACTTACCCATTATTGCCGTTACTGCAAAAGCAATGAAGGGCGACAGAGAGAAATGTATTGAAGCAGGCGCCTCAGATTATATAACCAAACCTGTGAAAATAGACCAGTTACTTTCATTAATGCGTGTCTGGCTTTATAAATAGAAAATGGAAATCAAATCAAAAAACAATGAGTCGCCTTTCCGACAGTCAGACATCAAAATATTAGTTGTCGATGATCGGGAAGATAACCTGTTTTCAATTGAAACAATATTGGAAAGGGACGGCTATACACTGGTAAAAGCAAATTCAGGAAGAGCGGCGCTTAAGGTTTTATTGAAAGAGTATGATTTTACCCTTATCTTAATGGATGTGCAGATGCCCGGGATGAATGGTTTGGAAACTGCCACTCTTATCTCGGAAAGAGATAAACTAAAGCACATACCGATCATATTTATTACTGCGTTTAACTATGAGGAAGAGTTTTTTTTTAAAGGCTACCAGATGGGAGGTGTCGACTATATTTATAAGCCTATAAATCCCGAGCTATTAAGAGTAAAAGTGGGTGTTTTTGTTGAATTGTACAAGCGCAACCATGAATTGATGATGCAGGAACAAAAGCTTTTACTGGCGAATAAAAAACTCGAAAGGGAAAATGAGGAACGAAAAATAACTGAAGAAAAAATTCGGTTATTAAATCTGCAGTTAATCGAGAAAAACCGCCATCTTAAGGCTACCAACGAGGAACTCGACCGGTTTGCTTATGTCGCATCGCATGACCTGCAAGAGCCCCTACGTAAGATACAGTTATTTACCGATAAGCTTTTTGTAAAGAAGGTAGAATTGTCGCCAGACATACAAACTTTTTTACAAAAGATTAGCAAGGCTTCTAAAAGAATGCAACAGCTAATCAATGATCTTTTAAAATACTCACGCCATACGGAGGATAATCTCGATTTTGAAAAAACGAATTTAAACGAAATTATTCAAGATGTGATCTCAGACCTTGAAACACACATCGAAAAAAGGAATGCAAAAGTAACAGTAGAGAATTTGCCGACCATTCATGCTATTCCCACCCAGATAAGACAGTTGTTTCAGAACATCATTAGTAACTCTATTAAATTTTGTAAAGCCGGATGCACTCCTGAAATTCATATTCGTACTACAGCTATCAAGGGAGCAAACCTGCCCGATGTAGACAGAAAACTTTTTGAGAACACGTACTATCGAATCTTCATTAGAGATAACGGAATTGGATTTGATGCAAAGTTTGCTGAGGAAATTTTTGTAGTTTTTAAACGACTACATACTTATACAGAATTTGAAGGCACAGGTATCGGTCTTTCTATTTGTAAAAAGATAGTCGAAAAACATAAAGGATTTATCACAGCACAAAGCGCGCTGAATGAAGGTGCTACTTTTATTATAACGCTTCCTGAAAGGGTGCTTGAAACAGCGAACTAGTAACAGTTCCTGCTATAGTTTTGTACGGATGTAGTAATTCTGCTACTTCAGTAAATCCTTTCGCTCGTTTACAAAAGCTTTATGCAAAAAAGTAGTGTAAACATTTTATTTACCAAAAACTTTCTTTAGCAATGCTGTTGTCTGAGCAGCAGGGTTTTTCCTGATTTTCTGCTCTTCCAAAGATACTTCCTGAAAAATACCTGACAGAGCTTTTTCGGTTACGTAAGCTGATAAATCAGTATTTACTTTTTGCGAGCTAAAAGTGTTGTAAGTTGAAAAAAGTGTATTCCAATATTTTGTAGCATTTACTTTTGCCAACGATTGTTCTATTACCGGCCGAAACGCTTCGGTTAGATTAGCCGTGGTTTTGTCCTTTAAATAATTAGTAGCAGCAAAATCACCGCCCCGCAAAATGCCCACCGCATCCTGGATGGTGATTTGTTTTATTGCATTAATAAAAATAGGCTTCGCACTTTTACTCGCATCTTCAGCAGCCCTGTTCATACTGAGGATAGCATTATCTACTTGTGTTCCTAAACCCAAAGCTCTTAGTTTCACCTCAACTTTTTGTGCTTCGGCAGGCAAGAGAATTTTCAAGGCTGCATTTTTAAAAAATCCATCTACTGCAGACAATCTTGCAGTTCCTCTTTCTGCACCGATCTGTAAAGCTTCCTTTAAGCCACTTGCAATTGTATTGCTGGATAACGTGTCTTTTTTGAAACCGGGCGCTGCATTTATTACACTACCTAAGGATGTATCTTTTGAGATTTTTTTTATAAGACCTTTTAATCCTTGTGCCCCTGCATTTGTTATAACTATTGAAGCAAAAGATAAAAGAATAAGAAATTTTTTCATTTGTTGAATTTAGCTCAAAAAGTCAAAAATGATACCAGTCGTTTGTAGGCCGGTAAAAAACATTATTAGTCGGGTAAAAGCCGTCTCCGTATGCCATACCAAGAGAACGGCCATTTTCCAGCTTATATTACCAGATCTAATTTTTAAAAAGTAAAGAAAATGATCACCGGCAAAATCTTCTTTCAACACTTTACCCCAATCTTTCTTTCCTAAAACGTTTATCTAAGGAACATCTATTTTAACGATAAGGAATCTTAATTGTTATGAACGTTTAATTCTAATTAATTTTTAACGGCATCGGTTGTTCATCTTGCATACATTTGTTTTAAGACTAATTAAATGAAAAGACTTTTAATATATACGTTGGTTGCTTTATCGCTGTTTTCATCGTGCAAAAACAACGCGGCAAATGAATCAGGTTCCGAAAGTTTAAGGGGTTCAATTGCTCCGCCTGCAAACATCGATTATAACATTGTTGCCAGTTACCCACACGACACTTCATCGTACACGCAAGGGCTTATTTGGCAGAACAATGCTTTATATGAAGGAACAGGTTTGGAAGGAGAAAGTCGGTTATTAAAGGTAGATCTTAAGAATGGTAAAGCCGAACAGTCCATTTCTCTTGATCCATCAGTTTTTGGTGAGGGTATTACTATGCTTAATGGCAAAATATACCAGTTGACCTGGCAAAGCAATAAGGTGTATGTGTACGACGCAAGCACTTTTAAAAAGATAAAGGAATTTGGCTGGGATCATGAAGGTTGGGGGCTCACGAATAACGGAAAAGAACTAATTATTAGCACGGGAGATAGCAACCTTTATTTCGTAGACCCTGAAACTTTTAAGTTGATAAGAATTGTAGGGGTGGTAGCTAATAATGGTCCGGTTGGTAATCTAAATGAGTTGGAGTACATTAATGGATACGTCTTTTGTAATATTTACCTTACGGATTATATTGGTAAAATAGATCCTTCAAATGGCCATATTGTAGGCAAGATCGATTTATCAGGCTTACTTGAAAAGTCAGGGAAACATGTAAATAAAGAGGATGGACTGGTATTAAACGGAATTGCGTTTGATAGCTCAAAAAATTCCCTGTATATAACAGGAAAAAAATGGCCGCTGTTGTACGAAATGAAAATCAATTAACTTCTTGAAAGCCGAACAAATGATCATGATATAGAAACGTCTATTGTAAAGCTTTTGTAGTGTGCTTTATATTATCCTCTCCATTCAATAGTTCTTTTTATTTTTACATTTCATTCTAAACCTAACGAATCTTATTTTGAAAAGCGGACCGATATTACTTATTGAAGACGACGTAGACGACCAGGAATTTATTATTGATGCATTGCAGATGCTTGGAGTAAAAAATCCGGTTGAGATATTTGACAGTGGACAAAAAGCATATGATTTTTTGCTCACTACCGAACTTCAACCATTTCTTATTCTATCGGATGTAAATCTTCCGATCATGAATGGATTGCAGCTAAAGGCTGAAATTCAGCAGAACGAGTTTTTAAGAAATAAATCTATTCCTTTTATATTTTTATCGACAAGTGCAGAAACAAAAGCAGTTTATGAAGCTTTTCAATTAAATGTTCAGGGATTTTTTATAAAAGAAAATACCTATGACGGCATACAAAAACAATTGAAGCAGATAGTTGATTATTGGACAAGCTGCCGTCATCCAAATTCTACTGCTTTCGAATAATTATAGAACAACAACCCATGATAGACAATAGAAATTAAATTGTAACAAAACAATAATTGTTTTACTATATTTTAATCGTTGTCCGAATAATGCACTACCCTTCTCTCTGTGTTACTTTTTATGGCTGTCTCTATTACCTTTATTACTTCCAATCCTTCATCTGCCGTTACAGGAAGTTTTCCTCCTGATCTTATAGCATTAAATAACTGATCGAAATAATCCATGTAGTTTCCCTGCGGAGGGGTTAAGAGTTCCCGCACCTCGCGGCCGTCTTTTACAGTGTTTAAAAGTCCTTTTTCTGTTTCCGGCTCTATTCCCCAGCCTAGCGAACCTGGTGCTTTTCCGGCAATTAGATCATTTTCCTGTACATCTGTTCTCGATTTTATAAAAGATCCTTTCGATCCATGTAAAACATACGCAGGCACGCCTTCTTTTACCTGGTTACTAGCCTTTAATATCACTCTTTTTGTTTCGTAATAAAAAACAATTTCAAAATAATCATCCACTTTAGAAATAGGACGAAGAATTGTTATATCTGCAAAAACTGCATCTGGCTTTCCAAATATTTGCAATGCCTGGTCTATTAAGTGAGGGCCAAGATCATATAACAGGCCCGCGCCCGGGCCAGGTGTTTCTTTATGAACTTTTGGACTTAGCTGTTCTTTAAACCGATCATATCTTATTTCTGTCTGTGTAGTTTCTCCTAACAAATTTTCCTGCACCACTTTTTTTACTAATCTAAAATCGCTGTCGAAACGCCTGTTGTGATATACTGATAATATTTTATTTTGTTCGTCTGCTAATTTTATCAGCTCCTCTCCTTCTGTCGGACTTATCACAAACGGTTTTTCTACAATTACGTGCTTTCCTGCGAGTAATGCCTTTTTTGCATATTCATAATGCGTGCTATTGGGAGTGTTAATGATAATGAGCTCAATCTTTTCATCTGCAAGCATTTGCTCCAACGTGTCAAATGATCTTATTTCAGGATAAAATTCTTTTGCTACTTTTTTACTTCTTTCCCAAACGCCATACAGGTTAAAGTGATCATTTGTGTGAATAAAAGGCGCATGAAAAACTTTTCCGGACATGCCGAATGAGCATATCGCCGTTTGTATTGGAGCAGTCATTGTTTAATTTATTTTAAGATGAGATACAGTAGCAGGATGATAATTCCCTATTTCGTGTCAAATATCAATTTTTTTACCTGAAGTCATAAAATTACATGCAACACGTGTTGTTCTAAATAAAGGTTTTTAAAAAAAATAG
>JBBPZJ010000410.1:0-2206 GCA_038199395.1 Chitinophagales bacterium | reverse complement strand
TTACAATTAAAAAGACCGAAAGATACAGGTATACTCATAAGCTTTTAAGACGCACTTACTTTACCATAAAAAGAGCCTTACCCAACCTGTTTCACTATCTGACCAATTCGAAAATGCCTTCAACATATTAAACAATAAAAACTGAGTAAACCACCAACCATTTTTGTCCATTACCTCAGTTGCCCTAAATAAAAAGAGACTATCTCTGCTTAAGATAATCTCTTTCAAATCTTATGTACTTCAATTTACCGTACTATAGCCCGAAATTTTCCATTGGTTATGGGAACCGATGTTCCTGCAATATTAGTGGCCGTTCCGGAAAAAGTTCCCGTCACTATTTTAGTTGTAGCACTATAGGTCGAAATCGTTATTGTTGTATTAGCCGTTGTTCTATTACTATAATCGGCAACGTAAATTTTATCGCCTGTAGAATCATGTCTTCTGACATCGGTATAATAAAAAGCTGCATAAGAATCCTTGCTATTAAAAGTTGCTCCTGATACGATGCTCGGAGTGGTAGAGAAGGTTCCAAATTGAATAGTAGTGTCTCCGGTAGCTTGTGTGTAACCGCGGAAAACAAAACCGTATGTATTATTTAGAGTAGTATCAAAAACATCAAAAAAAGGACCATGGAAAGAATTTGTTCCTGAACTGAATTGCCATGCACTGTCTAATTCATTAATTGAATTATTACTCCCTGTACTTCCGGCCGTTACATTAACTGAAAAGCTGCAATTGCTGTTACCGGCCTTAACTGGAACAATGTTAGCACCGACAGTTGTTGGAGTACCCGATCCCTGCAATGTAATTGTTTGAATTCCGGGCGAGGTAAAGGTACCCGTGCCGCTAAATGTCATCCCTCCTACTGTGGTAGTAGTTACGGCATAACTTCCAGGGGTAGTAACGTTCACTTGCAGACCAACTTTATTGGCAGCAGTAAGCGCTGTTCCGTTACTATATGTTCCCTGTATTGTAGCAGTTGAGCAGCTGCTGCCACTTGCTACAAGAGCATAAGTTGCAGGGGTTTTGCTCACTACGGTAACAGTAAAACTGCAAAAAGTAGTATCGAAGGCGATGCTGAAAGTAGTTTGTTTAGCTTGAATTGGCTTGCCCGTTGCCTTTAATTTGACTGTTTGAAGACCTGCTGCAAGGAAGCCAGAGTCGAGGAAAGAAAATCCATTTTGTGCATCGGAAACAATTTTATAACTGCCCCCGCTCGCAATATTAACCTGTACAGTTACATAGTTATCAGACGTTAACGTGCTGTCAGCAATATAAGCACCATTAACAGTAATATTTTTACAGTTACCTCCCGAGTCTAGTAGTGAACCTTTTGCTATCTGACCTGCAAATCCACTTTCTACGCTCAACTCTTTTTGACATGCTACAAAAAGAAAAAGCCCTGTTAATACGATTAATAAATAGTTTACTGCTTTCATAGAACAAAGAAAAAGTTTTTTGATGAAAGAAATTTGTGTCATCACTTTTTATACGTTGTATATGATGCTTTACCACTTCAAAATTCAAGGCTTATCATTATTTTAACTTTTCCTGTATGTTTTAAAACCCTTCCAACAGTTCCTATCTTAAAAGTAAAGCCTCTGTTATCTTAAAAGTTATGGATGCCCTCAAACTACCAAATTCTCCCTTTCTATTTTTTCAGCGCCCAAAAGAGAACGAATATTTGATAACGTAACTTCTGCAATTTCAGTCAAAGCTTCCTTTGTAAAAAATCCCTGATGAGCTGTAATCAATACATTGGGAAAGCTAATAAGCCGGGATATGATATCATCTTGAATAATTCCACCTGAGAGATCCCTAAAAAATAGCTTTTCCTCCTGTTCATATACGTCGATACCCACAAAGCCCAATTTGCCTGATTTCAGCCCTACAATTACAGCTTTTGTATCGACCAAGCCTCCCCGGCTTGTATTTATTAGCATGGTACCGGCTCGCATCATATTGATCGTTTCGGCGTTCACCATGTTATGGGTCTGCTCATTAAGAGGCGAGTGAAGGGAGATAATATCACTTGACGAAATCACATCGAGTAACGGTAGATAAGTAACACCTAGCGCTTCCATTTCTTTATTTGCAATCAAGTCGAAAGCCAGTACTTTACAACCGAAGCCGATCATGATTCTACAAAACGCCCTGCCTATATTGCCTGTACCAACTACCCCAACCGTTTTGCCGTGGAGGTCGA
>JBBPZJ010000409.1:0-5329 GCA_038199395.1 Chitinophagales bacterium | reverse complement strand
ATTTGTTTTCCATTGAGTCCCCTTGATTTTAACTTTTCTGTTGTTGGATATACCGGTTCTAAAAAGCTTTTTCCACCAGACATCGATGCTGACCACGGTTCTATCTCAGGATGTGTTATTTGAGCCAGACCATTAAAAAAAGCTACTTTTCCAAATACAAGGTATGGCTTACCTGCCTGTAAATTCTTTTCTATCCAGCTAATACCCTGAAACCAACAAAGCTCGAGACTGCCGGTTTTATCTTTTATCTGTGCAACTAACCTTTTGCTTCTTTTTTCTCCCAGAATAACTATTTCGTCAATAATGCCTGCTATTTGTATAAAGTCAGTTTCAGAGTTAATATCGGCAGTCGTACTAATTGAAGTTCTATCAACATGTCGGTTTGGAAAATGCTCAAGCAAATCGCCAAAAGTAAAGATGTGCAGTTCTTTTTTTAGCAAATCCGCTTTCAATGGTCCTACCCCTTTAAGGTATTCTATTGGGCTTTCTAATATTGATGGAGAAACTATTATTAATGACGTTTAAAGCAAAAATAATGGGAATTGAAGATTGCAACTCATCGCAGATCTCTAAATGGAAAAGTATTTACCCGATTACAACGCACTGTCAGCAATTTACATCAGGTATATTATGTACGCGAAAGGAATAATTGTTGCAGAAACACCGATCGCACCGCGGCTAATCCAAAAAAATCTTTTCGAAACATTACTTTCGCAGAGTAAAAAGTATTAATAAGAGGGTATGAGTGTAAAGCAACCAAGAGAATTTATTGTTTCAAAAGGAGTTGATTCGTTTTTTGTTGATTTAACCAGTGCCGTAAATTTTAATCTTCGTTTCTTCAAAGAGTTGTTTTTACCACCGTACGAAGGCAAAGAAATCATTAAACAATGCTATGAAATCGGATGGAAATCTCTTCCACTAATTTCTCTTACAGGTTTTATCACGGGGCTTGTATTTACCAAGCAATCCAGGCCATCCCTGGCAGACTTTGGCGCTACATCGTGGCTTCCTTCTCTTGTTGCAATAGCTATCATTAAGGCACTTGCTCCACTTGTTACCGCTTTGATTGCCGCAGGTAAAGTAGGCTCTAATATAGGTGCGGAAATCGGCTCGATGAGAGTGACCGAACAAATAGATGCTATGGAAGTTTCTGCGGTAAATCCATTTAAATTTTTAGTCGTCAGCAGGGTAATCGCCACCACTGTTATGATTCCTATTCTCATGTTTTATACTGGCTGCGTAGCTATGTTGGGTTCTTATCTTAATGTGCATACAAATGAAATGACTAGTTTTGTTGCTTTTTTTGAGCAGGCATTTTCTAAAATTTCCTTCCTTGATATTTTTGCATCTTTAACAAAAGCTATAGTATACGGTTATACAATTGGAATAGTTGGCTGTTATCAGGGTTATCATGCAACACAGGGCACAGAAGGAGTGGGAAGGGCCGCAAACGCGTCTGTTGTTGTTTCCATGTTTCTGATTTTTGTGGAAGAGATCCTTATTGTTCAAATAGCAAATAGTATAAGATAGCTAAAGAGGTTAGATAGTACCACGTAGGTTAAGAGTTTAGACGTATATGAATAACAGAAGACAAAATATTGGTGGTGAAGAACCGGTGATTAAAATCAGGGATTTGTACAAATCGTTTGGTAATAACCATGTTTTGCGGGCAGTAAATCTTGACGTAAATAAAGGAGAAAATGTGGTGGTTCTTGGTCGTTCAGGAACAGGTAAATCGGTACTGATTAAAATTATTTCCGGATTACTTAAGCAGGATTCGGGCTCAGTAATTGTTTTGGGAGAGGATGTAAGTAAATTAAACAATAAGGAATTGACAGAGTTGAGGTTAAAAATTGGCTTCTCGTTCCAAAACAGTGCCTTGTATGATAGTATGACGGTAGGTGAAAATCTTGAATTTCCTTTAGTAAGAAACAAAAAGCATTTGAAACGAAAGGAAATTAACGAATCGGTAGAACGTGTGCTAACAGCAGTAGGACTTGCGCAAACTAAAGACCAAATGCCTTCGGAGCTTTCGGGTGGACAACGAAAGCGAATAGGTATCGCCCGAACTTTGATTTTAAATCCGGAAATAATGTTATATGACGAGCCTACAGCCGGCTTAGACCCGATAACTTGTATTGAAATAAATAACCTTATCAATAGTGTAAAAGCAAGTTACAAAACGACTTCTATTATCATCACCCATGACCTTACATGTGCAAAGGCTACCGGAGACAGAGTCGCTATGTTACTGGATGGAACATTTGCAAAGCAAGGCACTTTCGAGGAGGTGTTTGAAAGCAATGATGAGCAGATTGAAAGTTTTTATAATTACAATTTTATTAAATAAGAGATGAGATCGACAAAAAATTCAAGAGCCTTTATCGTAGGCATTTTTATATTTCTTGGAATTGCAATATTTGTTATAACTGTTTTAACGCTTGGCGGACAGCAAAAAACTTTTCAGAAATCCATTGTTGTAAAGGCGATTTTTGATGACATTAACGGACTGCAAAAAGGTAACAATATCTGGTTTTCAGGTGTTAAGATAGGCACAGTCAAAAAGATTTCATTCGTCGGTAGTTCGCAGGTGGAGGTAGACATGAATATTGATGAAGCATCCAAGCAATATATACGTAAAAACGCCAAAGCAAGAATTAGTTCAGACGGATTGATAGGAAATAAGATTATAGTACTGTATGCCGGAGCGTCAAAATCGCCCTCTGTGGAAAATGGAGACGTGCTTGGCGTAGAAAAGGCTAATAATCCTGATGAGATGATGGCTACTTTACAGGCAAACAATCAGAACTTGTTTGCTATAACTAATGATGTAAAGGGAATCAGTAAAGGAATAGCAGAAGGCAAAGGAACAGTAGGTAAATTGCTTACAGATGAAACACTTGTTAATGATCTGCATGCTACTATGTTGAGATTAAGAATGGCTTCAAATAATGCCGAAAAGTTAAGTGCAACTTTGGCCGATTATACATTAAAGCTTCAAAGAAAAGGTACTTTGGCTAACGATCTTGTTACAGATACCACCGTTTTTTACAAGTTAAAAGCCACAGCCGCACAAATCGAAAACGTTTCAAAAAATGCAAGTATCGTTATTGATAATTTAAACAATACCAGTAGCCAGTTAGGTAATAGTCTCAATAATAAAAGTACGCCGGTGGGAATGTTGTTGAATGATGAAGATGCGGCGGCAGACATTCGGGTTATTTTAAGTAACCTTCAGGCAGGTAGTCAAAAACTGAACGATGACCTGGAAGCAGTTCAACACAACTTTCTATTAAAAGGTTTCTTTAAAAAGAAAGCAAAAAAAGAGGCGGAAGAGGAAAAGAAGAAATCTCAGCAGGAACAACAGCTAAAGTCCACTACTACACCCCCTCCTACTACAAATCCCTAAAGGAATTATTAAGCATAACCACGAACACAGCGCTAACTCAAAAACTTTGCTATTAAATTAGGTATATTATAGAAATATTATGAAACAGTCTTTAAAAGAACGACGATTTCTCCTACCTTTGCGGTCCCAAAAAAGTTCTTTCTGTAGAATTGATTGATTTGGGAGTCTCCACGGCTCCGCTTTTACGAGCATTGTGGGGACGCTAACACCAAAAATATAAAAACATGGCAAAAGAAATCTCAGGCTACGTAAAGCTGCAGGTGAAAGGCGGACAAGCCAACCCTGCACCTCCTATCGGACCTGCACTAGGTTCAAAGGGTCTTAACATTATGGAGTTCTGCAAGCAGTTTAATGCAAGAACCCAGGACAAAACGGGTAAAGTACTTCCTGTATTAATTACCGTTTTTAACGACAAGACTTTCGAATTCGTTATTAAAACTCCTCCTGCAGCGGTACAGTTATTAGAAGCAGCAAAAATTACAAGTGGTTCCAAAGAGCCTAACCGTAACAAAGTTGGTAAAGTAAGCTGGGATCAGGTAGCAGCAATTGCAACTGATAAAATGAGCGACTTAAACTGCTTTACAAATGAAAGCGCTATGAAAATGGTTGCCGGAACGGCTCGCAGCATGGGCTTAACTGTTGAAGG
Source organism: Chitinophagales bacterium (assembly GCA_038199395.1). Lineage (GTDB taxonomy): Bacteria > Bacteroidota > Bacteroidia > Chitinophagales > Chitinophagaceae > Segetibacter. The sequence continues at coordinate 1,274 of JBBPZJ010000409.1, read as the reverse complement.
AACAGCACCATGGGCAAAATAAATTGATCAATTTCTAAACTGATTAACAATGGGAATCACTAAAAAAAGAAAAGCTATTGCAGCTAAGGTAGATAAAAACAAAGTGTATTCACTTGCCGATGCATCGTCATTGGTGAAAGAAGTGAATGTCACTAAATTCGACAGTTCTGTAGATGTACACGTTCGTTTAGGTGTTGATCCTAAAAAAGCTGACCAGCAGGTTCGTGGAACTGTAACCCTTCCTCACGGAACAGGTAAAACCAAAAGAGTATTGGTGCTTTGCACTCCTGATAAAGAAGCTGCCGCCAAAGAAGCAGGCGCTGATTTTGTTGGATTAGATGAATTCATTACAAAAATCGAAGGTGGCTGGACAGATGTTGATGTAATTGTGGCTACTCCTTCTGTTATGCCTCGTATAGGTAGATTAGGTAAAATATTAGGTCCGCGTAACCTGATGCCAAACCCTAAAACAGGAACTGTAACCAACGATGTTGCTGCCGCTGTAAACGAAGTGAAAGGTGGTAAAATCGCTTTTAAGGTTGACAAAGCAGGCATTATTCACGCATCTATCGGAAGGGTTTCATTTGATCCTGAAAAACTTGCTGCAAATAGCACTGAGTTTATCAATGCGATTATGAGACTGAAGCCATCTGCTGCTAAAGGTACTTACCTGAAAGGTGTAAGTATGGCGAGCACAATGAGCCCTGGTATTCCTGTTGACACAAAAACATTTATCTAAAATAGTCGAGCGTTAAGTTGTAGCCGAGATCTGATAAGAAGGGGACTACTCACCGCTTAATTAAAATAATTAGCGTCATGACTAAAGAACAAAAAAACGAAGCGATCGAAGTTCTCAAAGAGAAATTCAATCAATATAATAATTTCTACATCACAAATACTGAAGCCCTTTCTGTTGCACAGGTAAATAAACTGCGCAAGATCTGCTTCGATAAGAAGGTAGAAATGAAAGTGGCTAAGAACACTTTAATTAGAAAAGCACTTGAAGGAATTGATGCCGCAAGATATTCTGGTGTTTTCGACAGTTTAAATGGCGTTACCGCTCTTTTATTCAGCGAAGACGCTAAAGAACCTGCAATGATCATCAGTAGTTTCCGTACAGACACTAAAACTGAAAAGCCTGTTTTAAAAGCAGCTTTCATTGATATGGATGTATTCGTTGGAAACGACCAGCTTGAAGCACTTAAAACCCTTAAGAGCAAAAATGAACTTATTGGCGAAATCATCGGATTGTTGCAGTCTCCTGCTAAGAATGT
>JBBPZJ010000408.1:0-2547 GCA_038199395.1 Chitinophagales bacterium | reverse complement strand
TGAAAAAAGTGTATTGGCAAATTCGCTAAAGCTGGTTCTAAATGAACAGGTTTTTGTTTTCAGGAACAAGACGATTATTTTTGATTAGTATTGTCAATTTGAAAAGCCGCATGATTGCGGAGATTAATTAAAAAACATATGAAAAGTAAAACATCACCTATTCAAAAAATTTTCAGGCAACTGTTATTTCTGCCAATCTTAGTATTGTTTATCGATACGACTTCAAAGGCAAACAATTCCCCTTATGATACCGCCTTCTCTTCGACTTTAGAAGGGCGGTGGGATATGACCATTAATGTTGCCGGAAAAGAAACGCCTTCCTGGCTCGAGGTGCGACACTCAGGTTTACATACGCTGGTGGGAGATTTCGTGGGTTCAGGAGGAAGTGCAAGACCTATTTCTAAAATCAATTTTATTGATGGCAAAATGAGCTTTTCTATCCCTCCCCAGTGGGAGACAGGTAATGATGTTTCGGTAGAGGGTACTTTGCAGGGAAATAACTTATCAGGCACCATATTACAGCCAAATGGGAAGACTTATAACTGGACCGCAGCACGTGCTCCATCGCTTAGGCGTACTACACCCCCTGTGTGGGGAACGCCCATAAAATTGTTTAACGGCAATGACTTAACAGGCTGGCATGCTACAGGAACTAATCAATGGAAGGCCGAGAATGGCGTTTTGATTAGCCCGAAATCGGGGGCTAACCTGATTACGGATAAGACTTTCAACGACTTTAAATTGCACATTGAATTTCGCTACGATAAAGGAAGCAATAGCGGTGTTTACTTGCGGGGTAGGTACGAATTGCAAATCGCTGACAACAAAGGTGAGCAACCTCTAAAAGATTACCTTGGTGCCATCTATGGTTTTATAGCTCCGAGTGAAATGATGGCAAAAGATGCAGGAGAATGGCAATCATACGATGTTACACTTGTGGGCAGATTGATAACATTAGTAGCCAACGGAAAGACGGTTATTTGCGAACAGGTTATACCAGGTATCACAGGTGGTGCGCTTGATAGTAAAGAAGGAGAGCCGGGACCATTACTTTTACAAGGCGATCATGGACCTATTCAGTATCGAAATATCGTAATAACACCTGCGAAATAGATACTGTTAGTTTAAGAAGTACTTCAAACAGGAGCATTGAAAACACGGCCATCTACTCTCAGGATTGCTGTTTTCAATGCTCCTGTTATTATATAGACCGGCCTATTCGCCCCAAGCTGTGATCACTAGCTTTCTATGTCCTCCCTGGTCTCGGTGTTCACATAAATAAATTCCCTGCCATGTACCTAAAGCCAGTTTTCCATTGACGATCGGGATGAGAACGGAACTGCCAAGCAATGCAGCTTTCAAATGTGCGGGCATGTCATCCGAACCTTCATAATCGTGCATGTAATCAGGATCATCTTCTTTTACCGTCTTATTAAAATACATTTCAAAATCTCTTCGTACGGTCGGATCAGCGTTTTCGTTGATAGTTAGTGAAGCTGAGGTATGCTGAATAAAAACCTGGCAAAGGCCGCTTCGTATTTCAAACGTTTCTGGCATGCCCTTTATAATTTCTGCAGTTATGATATGAAAGCCTCTTCTTCTTTCAGGTAGCGTAAGCACCTTTTGAAATATTTTCATGCCCGTTAATTTTTCTTATGCTTCAAAGTCTGAAAATAGTACAAAACAGAGAAATATGAGAGCGTCTGCAGGTTTATTGCATCTCTAGCTAATTATCCATTGCGATGAGCGTGTGCAATCACTTTTTCCCTTTTGCTTTCACCAAAAAAAAGAGACCGCTCATTAGCGGCCGCTGTCATACATTAGTATTGTTATTGAACTACACATTAAATCTGAAATGCATGATATCGCCATCTTCAACCAAATAATCTTTTCCCTGTACTGCAAGTTTTCCGTTGTCACGACAAGCAGCTTCTGAGCCGTATTTTATAAAGTCTGTATATCTTATAACTTCAGCCCTTATAAAACCTTTTTCAAAATCTGTATGAATAACACCTGCTGCCTGTGGAGCAAGCATTCCTTTGGTGATCGTCCATGCACGAACTTCCTGTACACCGGCAGTAAAATAAGTAGCAAGGTTTAGTAGTCGATACGTTGAAGTTATCAATCGTGCGACACCGCTTTCATGCAACCCCATATCTTCTAAAAACAACTGGCGGTCTTCGAAACTTTCCATTACAGCAATTTCACTTTCAATAGAAGCACTGATAAGAAGTGTTTCCGCTTTTTCGTTTTTGACTGCTTCTTTTATAGCCTCCGAATGTTTGTTGCCGTCGACCACACTTTTTTCATCTACATTACACACATAGATAACAGGCTTCATGGTAAGTAAAAACAAATCTGCGAAATGCTTTTCTTTATCTTCTGGGCTAACTTCAAAGCCACGGGCGTTTTTTCCCTGTTCCATAAAAGCTTTCAGTTGCTTTAGCAGATCGAGGCCATGAAGTAATTCTTTGTCACTTGTTTTAGCCAGTTTTTCATTTTTTGAAATTTTCTTTTCAACACCTTCAAGGTCTTTCAACTGAAGCT
>JBBPZJ010000407.1:0-15250 GCA_038199395.1 Chitinophagales bacterium | reverse complement strand
CCTAACCCCTTAGAGAAAAGCACCTTAGCGTGGTTTGATAGGTTTGTCTGTCAACCCTATCAATAGGCCATCCTTTTTTTTCAAAAGAACTCTATCATCTAAACAACAACTTATCAGGACACAATGTCACTCACTTGTACGCTTTAACTCATTGCAGCCACGAGCTTTTGCATAAGGAGAATCATTGTTATTGCAGTAATGATACAAATTGTTATTACTATGCTTTTACAAGATTAATAAACAGTCTTTCTCTTGCCGCTTTCAAAATCTTTAAAGATGAAAGCGCCCAGCTTATCCAGGGAAGCGAAGAAAGCTTTACCATTATTTGTTTCAGTAAATTCAGTAACAAACTTTTGCAAATAAGGGTCGCTGGCAATCATAAATGTTGTAATAGGAATCTTGAGCTTTTTACACTGCGCAGCCAGGTTAATGCAGCGGTTAACTACTTTGCGGTCTAATCCGAAACTGTTTTTATAATAACGTTTCCCTATTTTCAGGCAAGTCGGCTTGCCATCGGTAATCATAAAAATTTGCTTGTTCGGATTTTTTCTCCTTCGTAGTAAGTCCATTGCTAATTCAAGCCCCGCAACAGTGTTTGTATGATAAGGACCTACCTGCAAATATGGAATATCTTTTATCTCTATAGGCCATGCATCATTTCCAAAAACTACTATATCTAAAGTATCTTTCGGGTATTTGGTGGTGATTAATTCGCTTAATGCCATTGCCACCTTTTTTGCCGGTGTTATTCTGTCTTCACCGTACAGTATCATGCTGTGGCTAATATCAATCATCAGCACTGTAGAGGTCTGCGTCTTATAATCGGTCTCCCTGATTTTTAAATCATCTTCATGCATACTGAAGCTTTCAATACCATGATTGATCTGCGCATTTCTGATACTTTCGGTAAAATCAATCTGCTCCATTGTATCCCCAAACTGAAATTGCCTTACATCCGGACTTATCTCATCTCCCCCACCAGGCTTAAAAGTATCATGGTTGCCTTGTTTAGACTTCTTCAGTTTGCCGAATATTTCTTCCAGGCTGCTTCGGCGTATTCCCTGTTCAGTTTTCGATGTAATTGATATAGCTCCAGTTACAGGATTTTCATCAATATATCCCTTTTCCTTTAGCTCGTCCAAAAAGTCTCCCATACCATATTCGTCGTTGGTAAGGCCATATTGGTTGTCGAGTTGGTTCAGCCACTGCAAGGCTTCGCTTACATCTCCATTCGTATAAGTAAGCAATTGTAAAAATAAGTTGAGCAATTGCTCAAATTTAGTTTTCCCTTCGAGGGTCGGGTCAAACTTCTCAAATCTGTGTCCTAGCATAAGATACAATTTCGCAAAAAAAAGCGATATAATTAGTACAACATCTAAGCCATTATAAAGTTTAACTTGTTTTATGACAGTAAGGCATGTAAGGGCTATAAATCTTTTGAGACAGTAAATAAAGGCAGGTTAAAACCTATTAGTGCACCCTTTACTCTCCTGTGCCATATGTTCTATGAGATGTTCCTGCTCTTGCGCCGGGAGAATTAATTGTTCTTTTTGGAATAGAAACTGTAGCATGCTCTACAGGTGTTTGATCGTCTTCAACCGATTGTGTATTTTTTTGTCAGCAGTTTCCTGTTTTGACTGGCTTGCATCACGGCTGGCATGCATTTTTACTTCAATTCATACTTAACTCCTTGTCATGAGCATCGACAAAACACAACTGGAAATTAACGTCAATCTGTTTTCGCTTAAGCCGGAATTTTTAAATTACGAGCTGCATTATGTTATTGCAGAAAGTGAAAATTCTTTCCGGTTTGCTTCCTGGGATGAAGAGCCCGGGCCGGGAGAACAGAAGTTTTATTTCTTTCTAACTGAAAACGAACTTTTTATTCCCGCAGGTAATATAACATTAGAAGAAAGTTATGTTCTTAAAGAAGAACCTATTTATCCTTGTGTTTCATCCAACAAGGATTTTATAGCAGCTATAGAAAAAGTGCGGGAATCAGGCGTGGCCAAATGCGTTAAATGCTTCTCAAACGCAGACACCGATAATATCAAGGAGCAGTTGGAGGACAAGTTTGGAAAAATTGAAAAGCATCTTGTCAAAAGTTCTCAAGGTCAGCACCTTCTTTTAGTATTTGAGCAGTTTGAAATCTCAATTTCAGCAACTATGGTTTATTTCCGTTGGAAAACTCCTTTTAACGCAACCCACTATGAAAATGTAAAAGAGGAAAAAGACGTGGAGTAATTTTATAAGCTAAAATTTTAGCTTAGTAAAAGCATCCGATATCGGACGCCTTTACTAAGCGATATTTTTTTTAATTATTTACGACTTCTGATCTTTTATCCTTTGTCTGGTTTTTCCTTGCAGCGTATGGAATTAAAATAGATGAGAACGAGCCACCGCATAAATTACCAATTATTGCATTCATAAACACAAAAAAGATTAAACCATGTGTTTTTCCGGTGCCTATCTGCGCAGGTGCGTCTCCCATTGCACTGTCCGACGTTCCAGAGCTAAATAAATCCGGAATGAATATCACCAATGCAATTATGGCTACTATACATGAAGTAACTATTCCAACAATCGTAGCTATATGGCCTGCAGCGATCATAGTTTGAGTGCTGGCGTTTTCTTTCTGGTCTTTATTAAAAGCTAACATAAAGGCAGCTATAACTACAAGAAAAAAAATGTTGCCTACATACAACCACCAGGTAGAATTATAGTCAGCCGACTTTACAAAAAGGATCATTGGAACGCAAAAAGTAATTGCAGCTATTATCCCCCATTTTAGATATGATGAGAGATATTCTTTTTTAAACATAGTATTGGTTTTTTAATTGGTAGAATGAAATCTAAAAAAACCATTCCATTGTCGTTCACAACATTCACAGCCCTTGGAAACAAAAACAAAAAGGGCTAATGCATCCATGATTAGAGCACTTAACCTGCTTTTGTTTATGCAGCATGCAAGATTACTAATACCCCTCGCCTGCTTTAAAAACTCTTTTGAGCTTCAGGTTTTTAATAGGAGCAACTATCAGCGCAAACTTTTCCACAGATACGTAGCTTGTATCTAATCCAAAACTTTTTGCTTCTGATAAGCTTAGATCTTTAAGCCAAAAGTGAAACTTCATAACCAACCTTTCTAAAAAAGGAAGTTCGTTATCGTTACTTAAATATTTTTCCATTACTACAAACTCAAAGTCTCCCACGATATTGTTACGCTCGAGACTTTCGTAACGGCTTGTGATGTTAACCTCTTTGTTTGCCACCAGATCCATTACTACTTGCCTGAACATTAGATTTATTCTTGGCTGCACCCTAAAGCCTAACCTGAACTCAACACGGATAATATCATTTGGAATGATATGTTTAACACTATAATCGCTTGTATATGGGTCATCAACCGTGTGCACATGTACGAACCAGTATATATCAGCTCTTTTAGGCTTCCTGTTTAAAATGGAATGAATAATCTTATGTTCTATTTCATTAGGATTATCGGCGCTGGTCATATAGACAAGATGAGTAGCATGTTTTATAATGGATTTGTCATTACTTAACTCCTCGATACGGCCCAAATAATCATCCAACGCAACAAATTCTACATACCGGTTTTTAATTTTTCGTGCACGATACCATACATACATTACGGCAAACAAAAATCCCCCTGCAATAAGAGTTACGTAGCCTCCATGGGGAAATTTATCGAGATTGGCAGTTAAAAAAGAAAGTTCAATAGTGAGATAAACAGCCAGGTATAAATACACTAAAACGGAAGCTGTTCTATGTAAAACAAGAAAGTTTGCAAACAGAATAGTTGTGGCAATCATGCAAATTGTAATCGCAAGGCCATACGCTGCCTCCATATTTGTTGACTTTTCAAAGTGAAGAACAATGCCAACACAACCAATAAATAGCAAAGTGTTTATGCCCGGAACGTATAACTGTCCCCTTGCTTCTCCGGGATATTTAATCTTCATTTTTGGCCACAGGTTGAGGCGAATAGCTTCGCTTATAAGTGTAAAGGAACCGCTAATTAAAGCCTGGCTTGCGATTACGGCTGCAGTAGTGGCTACAATAATTCCGGGAACAACAAACCAGGCAGGCATAATGCCATAAAAAGGATTAAAACCGTTGGTGATCATTGCCTGTGTGATTGCTTTGCCATGATAATTAGTCAAGAGCCATGCGCCCTGTCCGAGATAGTTTAAAATAAGGCACGTTTTTACAAAAATCCAGGAGAACCTGATATTCTCCCTACCACAATGTCCAAGGTCTGAGTACAATGCCTCCGCTCCTGTTGTACACAAGAATACCCCTCCTAGAATCCAAAAGCCTTTTGGGTAAGTAGCTAAAAGCTTTATAGCATAGTACGGATTTAAAGCTCTGAAAATATGGATATCGTCAAAAAGATGGCTTACTCCTAAAATGGCAAGCATTAAAAACCATCCTCCCATAACGGGGCCAAATAGTTTACCAATTGAAGCGGTTCCAAATTGTTGCAAAAAAAACAATCCTGAAATAATTGCTATAACCACATATACAATCGTACGATCTGAAATATAACCAAGAAAGTCAATGTTTCTTAATCCTTCAACAGCAGATGTGACCGAAATAGGGGGTGTAATCATACCATCGGCCAGCAATGCTGCTCCACCAATCATAGCTGAAAACACGAGCCATCTTCTTCTTCGCCGCACAAGGGCAAATAGCGAGAATATTCCTCCTTCTCCCCTATTGTCTGCCTTTAACGTAAGTATCACGTATTTGACAGTGGTTTGCAGGGTAAGAGTCCAAATAATACAGGAGAGACTTCCAAGTATAAGTAATTCACTTATACTTTTTCCATTGGTAATAGCATTAAGTACATAAAGAGGGGAAGTACCGATATCACCGTAAATTATTCCCAAAGCTATTATAAGGCCCGCGGCAGAAACTTTATTATTAGGTGCGCTCATAGTTAAAATAAAATTGACCGCCTGCGTAAAGGCTAAAAAAACGAATGCAAATGTACAGTCAAAAAAGAGGATTAATCATTAATATCACTTTTGAACCAGGTTAAATTGTAACATTCTGAAAGGCTTTAAAACTAACAACTGTAAGCTTTTATACAGAGCCAGTTTATAATACAACAGTGAGACGAAATGAACAGCTTAAGAAATTAAGAATGCTTCGCCCGGTATATCTTCCTCTTGTCGACCTTCTACTTACTGTGTTTCACACATTGAAAATTTTTGTAAATAATAATGCCCCCGGCAAGCCGGAGGCATTATTTAAATTATAGTAAAAGGATTATTGGTTTTCTCCTTTATTCTCTCCACCTTCCTCCTGTTGTAACTTGTCTCTGATTGCAGCCAAAGAGCTAAGATCACCTAAAGTAGCTTTTTCCACTTTAGTTTGTATATTCTTAACAGCTTTGTTTGTTTTTTCAGCTTCTACCCTGGCTACTTTTCTTGCAGCATCTTTCTCTTCTTGTTGTGCCTGCTCCCAGATACGTGTATGACTAACTACAATGCGTTTCTCATTGCGGTCAAACTCAATCACCATAAACTGTGCATGTTCATCAACTCCAATGCTTTTACCGTCTTCTTTTACAAGGAGACGGGCAGGTGCAAATCCTTCGAGACCATAAGGCAACTGAACAGAAGCGCCCTTGTCATCCTTACGGGTAACAGTTGCTTCGTGAATTGATCCGATGCCAAAAGTATTTTCCAGTGTATTCCAGGGATCTTCTTCCAATTGCTTGTGACCTAACTGCAATTTTCGATTTTCTTTATCGATACCCATGATGATGATATCAATCTTCTCACCAACTTTAGTATAGTCAGCCGGATGATTGTAACGCTTCAACCAGCTTAAATCGCTAATGTGGATCATACCGCCAATACCAGGCTCTAATTCAACAAACACACCGTAGGGAGTGATATTTTTAACCAGGCCTTCGTGCTTGCTTCCCTCAGGGAATTTATTTTCGATAGTGCTCCAGGGATCTTCAGTCATTTGTTTAATGGACAAGCTCATCTTGCGGCTATCTTTATCCAGCGTTACGATCTTAGCTTCATACTCATCACCAAGCTTAAAGAATTCTTTAGCGTTGATTGGTGTGTTAGCCCATGTAATTTCACTTACGTGTACAAGACCTTCAACACCCGGCATGATCTCTAAGAAAGCACCGTAATCTTCAATATTCACTACTTTACCTTTTACAACTTCACCTTCTTTGATTGTTTCAGGTAGCACATCCCAAGGGTGTGGAGTAAGTTGTTTCAAACCAAGGCTGATACGTTTTTTGTCGTCGTCGAAATCTAATACAACCACGTTCAATCTCTGGTCTAGTTTCAACACCTCGCTTGGGTGGTTGATACGTCCCCAACTGATATCGGTAATGTACAACAAGCCATCTAAACCGCCAAGGTCCATAAACGCACCAAAGTCTGTGATGTTTTTGATAGTACCTTCCAATACCTGGCCTTTCTCAAGCTTAGACATAATCTCTGCTCTTTGCGCCTCGATGTCGCTTTCGATAAGCGCTTTGTGAGATACAACGGCATTTTTAATTGCTTCGTTAACCTTAACAACTTTAAATTCCATTGTTTTGCCGACAAACTGATCGTAATCAGTAACGGGCTTAACGTCAATCTGAGAACCTGGTAAGAAAGTTTCCATACCAAATACGTCTACGATAAGACCACCTTTAGTTTTGCTGGTAACAACACCGGTAATAACTTCACCTGTTTTGTGCACTTCAACAATTCTTTCCCATGCTCTGAAAATTCTCGCAGATTTTCTAGATAAGTGAAGGTGTCCGGCTCTGTCTTCTTTTTCAACAACCATCACCTCTACATCGTCACCAACTGCCAGATTTGGAATGTCACGGAATTCGTTTAAAGAAACAAGACCATCGCTTTTAAAACCGATGTTTACAACAACGTCAGTTTTGGTTAAAGCAACGACACTGCCATTAATAATTTCACCATCATTAATCTGCACAAAAGTGTTGTCATACACGCTGTCGTATCTTTCTCTTTCTTCCTTCTTGTAAGAACTGACGTTACGTTTGTCAATACTCCAGTCGAAATCGTCGTGAGGAGTTGCGAAAGCAGCTTCTGCAGGCTTAGCAGCCTCGTCAACCGGTTGTTCGTCTACAATAGGAGGATTTTCTACAGGTGCATTTGTTGTCGCTGTAGGTACATCAGCAGTAGCTTCATCAGCTACCGGACGAGCCTCCTGTTCATCAGCGTTTTGGTTAATAATTTCGTCTTCCGCCATAAAATAACCCGAGTGTTTTAATTCGGGGCAGCAAAAGTACGAAAAGAAGCGAAAAAAAGGTCAGAAAACGGCTACAAGAAGCAAGTATTAATACACTTTCACATTTTAGAATTCCTCAAATCTCTATACTCCTATAAAAATTAAAAAACGCCGATAAAAATTGGAATTGTCAACAACTATTACTATAACTTTTTCTATGCTTTTTAATATTATTTTAATCTGTTTCCTATATTTATGTATCCTTAAAATTCGGGAAGAAAAATTGATGGTTGAAACAATTAAACATAAAAACCTAATTTCTGCAATCTTAATTCATTCAATATACAAGAAAAACGGTATCGAGTTTTTTACCCCTGATCATTTTTCTCAACAATTAGGATATATGAGTCGACCTAAAGGGTACAAAGTAGAGCCACACACGCATAAAATTGTTGAACGAAAAGTTTCCCTTACGCAGGAAGTTTTATTTGTAAAATCAGGAAAAGTAAGAATCTCACTATACAACGATGATGAAGAATTTATAAAGGATATCATTTTAGAAAAAGGTGACATTATTTTATTGGCTTCAGGCGGCCATTCATTGGAAATGCTTGAAGAATCTGAACTTATTGAAGTAAAACAAGGTCCGTACTGTAGTGATGAAGATAAGGTTCGATTTACACCGAAAAAATAATAATGAGCAACAGCGAGTCTATTTCTTTCGACATATATAGCGTTTATTATGATCTGTTGTACTCTACTAAAGACTACGCTAAAGAAGCGGAATATGTCACTAAAATTATTCGTGCTATTGATCCTACGGCGGAAGAATTAATTGAACTCGGGTGTGGTACCGGTAATTACTCTGAAAGTCTGTGCAGGAACGGATACCAAGTTACAGGGATCGAGAAAAGCGAGCGGATGGTACAAGCCGCTTTATCCAAATCTATTGAAAATTTTTTTCCACTGGTGGGCGACGTTACAACATTTAAGTTAAATAGAAAGTTTGACGTTGCGGTTTCTTTGTTTCATGTGATAAGCTACCTAAATACAAATGAGGAAGTATTATCCTGTTTCAAAAACGTTTTCGAGCATTTGAAAGCAGGTGGTATTTTCATTTTTGACATATGGTACACGCCTGCTGTTTATTCTCAGAAGCCGGAAACACGTATAAGGCGGGTAGAAAATAAGGAGGTTGCAATCATACGCATAGCTGAACCGTCTATTTTATTTGAGCAAAACGTTGTACAGATTGCCTATGAAATGATCATACGAATTAAAGCGACAGACGAACTACAGATACTGAAAGAAAGGCATACAATGAGGCATTTTAGCACTCCTGAGATAAAGTTGATTGCTGAGCTGGTGGGTTTTACAATTATAACATCGCAGGAATTTTTAACAGCAAAAGAACCGGGAGCAGATACCTGGGGAGTTTGCTTTGTTTTACAAAAACATGATTAAACCTATTGCTGTAAATAATTTTTCATTAAGCGGGAATGAGAAAAAATATATTAATGAATGCATTGATAGTGGATGGATCTCGTCAGAAGGGCCTTTTATTGAAAAATTCGAAGGAGCGTTTAGCCAATACATAGGCAGGCAACACGGGATAGCAGTATCAAGTGGTTCTGCCGCTCTGGACATAGCAGTTAAGGTTATAGGAATTGGAGAGGGCGATGAAGTTATAATGCCAGCCTTTACAATAATATCCCCGGCATTATCTGTCGTTCGTTCCGGAGGTATTCCTGTCTTAGTTGATAGTGATCCCCTCACATGGAATATGGACGTGGACCAGTTAGAAGCGAAAATAACAAACAAAACAAAGGCTATCATAGTTGTCCATATTTATGGCCTGCCATCTGCCATGGATGCGATAACCGCAATCGCCGAAAAGTATAATCTAAAAATTATTGAAGATGCGTCTCAAATGCACGGACAGACTTATAAAGGAAAAAAGTGTGGCTCTTTCGGCGACATCAGTATTTTTAGTTTTTATCCAAATAAACACATTACAACCGGTGAGGGAGGGATGATCTTGGTTGATGATGGCGACCTTGCAAATAAGTGTAAGAAATTACGAAATCTTGCATTTGAAGCGGACGGTCCTCGTTTTGTTCATCATGAAATGGGCTGGAATTACCGAATGACCAATATGCAAGCTGCCGTAGGGCTAGCACAACTGGAGCAAATAGATGACTTCATAATTAAGAAAAGGGCAATAGGAAAATTCTATAACGAAAACATTAACCACCTTACCAAATATGGTTTTCAACTGCCGTTGCCGAAATTAGAGTACGCTAATAATATCTATTGGGTTTATGGTCTTGTAGCTCCCAATGTTACTGAAAAGATCAGGCTTAACGAGCATTTGAAAACGAAGCAGATTGGCTTTCGTCCGTTTTTCTGGTGCATGCACGAACAACCAGTATTTAATAAAATGAAATTGTTTTTAGGTGAAAGTTACCCGGTAGCGGAAAACTTGGCGAGAACGGGCACTTATATACCAAGCGGACTTGGATTATTAGATGAAGAATTAAAAATGGTGGCAAAAACAATCAGTGAGATTTATGGATAAATTAAGAGTGGGAGTTATTGTACATTTTGATGATGAGCCAACCGATGGAGGAAAATACACTTATTTTAACACGCTGCTAAAAGGAATAAATAATTTTACATTTGACCCACAAATAGAAATCGTTAATATAGTTTTTTATAAAGACAAGTTACCCAAATACCAATTTAAAAAGCAGTCTATATTCATTAAGGAGGGCTTTGGAAACCGGATCAAATTGCTGGCCAGAAAACTTACTAAAAAAAGCAACAGCACCACATTTACTAAAAGAAACCCGGTTATAAACCTTTTATATTCCTTATCATTAAAACGAAAAAACACGTCAACAGAAGCCTTGTTGAAAAAGAATAAGATTGACATGGTTTATTACCTGAAACAACAGGAAGATATTATTAACTACCCTTTTATCGCTACAATTTGGGACGTATCTCATAAATCAACCAACGGCTTTCCTGAACATACTATGAATTATAATTATGAATTCAGGGAGAAGTATTATCTGTATACTTTGAATAAGGCGTTTGTAATATTATGCGAGTCGCAGACGGGTGTCCAGGAGTTAAAGAATTTTTATTCATTCTACGACAAAAAGATAAAAGTTCTACCCTTTTTTCCAGGCAACATTATTGAGCAGGAGGTTGATGAAAATCAGCAGAAGCATATTTTAAGCAAATACAATCTCGAAAAAGACAACTTTTTCGTTTACCCTGCTCAGTTTTGGCCTCATAAAAATCACTATAATCTTATACTGGCCTTTAGCAAGCTTGTTCGTAACAATCATTCCCAAATAAAACTAGTACTGTGTGGAAGCAATAAAGGAAACCTTGATTATATTATGGAACTAATACACTCGCTTTCCTTGGCAAGTAGAGTTGTTATCACAGGTTTTGTGTCTGAAGATGAATTATTGACTTTTTATAAAAATGCAGTAGCGTTAACAATGCCGACTTTTTTAGGACCTACCAATTTACCTGTAATTGAAGCAGCAGCTTTAAAATGTGCTGTCCTTTGTTCAGATTTCGAAGGGCACCGGGAACTTCTGGGAGATAATGCTTTATATTTTGACCCTGGAGATGCAAGCGTAATCGCAGAAGCGATGACCAAAATACTGGATCCTACATTCAGAGAACCTATGGTTCAAAAGGCTTACGATTATACTACCAGATCTCCGTTTAATCTCAATAATAGCTTAAGGACATTGAATGAAATTTTGTTAGAGACTAAGTCGAAGAGAAAAAGCTGGGGAGTTGACTATTCTTTATAGTAATTAGAATACCTTCAAAAAATCAGAAGTAAGCGACAATAGATGAAGATTTCTATTATTATACCTACTTATAATCGTGCTTATAGGCTAAAACACACACTTACTTCAATTATTTCGCAGACTGATACAACAGATTTTGAAGTTCTCATTATAGATAACGGTTCAACAGATCAAACACGAACAATTTGCAAAAAACTTATTGAAAAATCAAAGGGTAGATTTACGTACTACTATGATCCTGAACCCGGATTACTGACCGGCAGACATCTCGGCGCATCTTTGGCGAAAGGAGAAATACTGTGTTTTATAGACGACGATGTGAAATTGTCTCCCTCCTGGATTTTAGCAATTAAAGATGCGTTTAGTAATAGCGAAGTTCAGTTAGCCACCGGTCCTTCCCTTCCTATATATTCCAAAACGCCACCCCTGTGGCTAAAATATTTTTTCGAAATCGTAAAAGGCAAAGGCCGTTCTTGCTCCTGGCTAAGTGTAATTGATTTAGGAAATAAAAAGAGGTTTATTAATCCAAATTATGTTTGGGGCTTAAATTTCTGTATACGAAAAGACGCTTTCTTAGTTCTCAGGGGATTTCATCCGGACAATATCCCTCCAGCATTACAGATGTTTCAAGGAGATGGAGAAACGGGATTAACTATGAAAGCGGAGCAATCTGGTTATAAAGCTCTTTACCATCCACAAATCAAAGTTGATCACTACATCCCCGAAGAAAGGTTAACGATAGCATATTTTAAGAAAAGAGCATTCTACCAGGGAGTCTGTAATTCTTTCACCTTGCTAAGACGGAAGTATGTTACGGGGACAACTAAAATTAAGTTCCCTTTCTTAAAACAAATAAAAATGCAATTACAACCAATGAAGAAAAAAACTTTACTTATTTATAAACTACTGGCGCCAAAAGACATTCGTAAAATAATGAATGAACTTAACCGGGAAGAAAAAAAAGGATTTGACTTCCACCAGGCGGCATTTGAAAATAATCCTAAGTTACAAGAATGGGTTCTGAAGAAAGACTACCTTGATTATAAGTTACCATTGGCTAAATAGATAAACGAGTATTGGTCCATTCAAACGCTTTGCTCCTGAATATGGCGCATCCCCATAAGAAGCCGATAATACCGTTGATTACAAAATAAGAAAAAGTCATAGCGGTTATTCCAAAATACTTGCAACATAACACAGTAGAAATCCCTGATACGATGCCAATCACAATCGATGGAATAAAGAAAGGCTCCTTTTTAAAGCTTCTCAAATAATACGCCTGAGAATTGCCGACAACACTGGCTATTTGAGTTAGCCCGAGAAAAATGACAGGTAAAATGCCTAAAAACCGGTTACCTACCTGAGGATAGTACTGCTGTAAAAGTGCAATAACAGCCACGAAGGAAATAATACCTGCTGAGCAAACAAAGAATGAAATAATAAAATTTTTCCTATAAACCAGGTTTAGATTTCTAAATTTTCTAAGGGAAACGAAATTTGAAAACAACGCTACCTTAGTAGATAACCAACTTGAAGAAACTACGAGAATACCATTTAAAAATGTTAGAGTTGCACCCATTTGACCAGCGATAGCCGGTCCTTGAGTTGCAAATAAAACAGGGTTGATGATTTGGTAAATAAAATAGCCGCTTATATTTCCAAGAGCAATTTTGAAGAGAAAAGGAAGCACTTCTTTTCTGAAATCAACCCTCCATTTTATTTGGGTCTGCCAAATATTTATAAAAATTCTTCTATAGTTAGTAAAAAGTATAAAACCGGTTATCACAATAGAAATCAGGAGTGCGAGCCCCGCAGATAGTAGCTTTAGTCCGGCAAAAAGAAAGAAGGCAACGAGAAAAATATTGATTGACTGTTGAATTAGTTTAAGCTTATTTATTTCTTCTATTTTCCCTAGCCCCTCAAGAATGGCAAGAAAAAGATTGAATATTAACAGGAAAGCAGTTGAGATAGATAATACCAGCCAGGGAACTTGCCAATCAATATTGAGATCATTATTGTAACTCGAAAAGAAGATTCTTCCGCACAGAAACAATACAATAAATAATGTCACTGACAGCACCAAAAACAATTGTACTGCCGAATGAAGTAATGATGAAAGTCTGGATTCATAATATTCGTTTCCCGAAATGTAATGCTTATTTTTCCAGCTTAAGTGCGCAGCCTCATGAGCGACATATTGGGTAAGAATGTTTGTCAAACCCAACTCAAAAAAAATCTGTATAGAAAGAAGACTGGTAAATGTATAAAAGTAGCCCTGTTCATTTTTGTTGAGGAAACGGGTAATCAACAGAAGAGCAAGGATGCCACCAGCACTTTGAACAATGCGTGTGGTAACATTAAAAATGAGAGCCCGGCTTAAACCTGCTTTATTATAAAGCTTCCCTCCTGCGGTTAACATCTTTTATTTTTCAGCAATAAAACTAACCATTTTTTAAGTTGCGAGGCAACGAGGCCTTCTCTCTTCTCTTCGTAGAACAAATAAGAAACTTTGAGATTTCTTATTATTCATCTTGCACGGTTCCACTATGTATTATATGTTTATTTTCGCAGCTTTATTTAAAGTATGGCATTAGGAACAGATGAGGGCACTTCACCAAATAAAATTCTTTTTTGCAACCACAGTATTTTTCTTCGTTTCTGGTTTTGGCTATTCTTCCTGGGCTTCCCGTATTCCCTCCGTACAACAACAGTTGCATTTAAACGAGGCGCAACTAGGTGGCGTATTATTAACTGCACCGATCCGCTTAATGCTCACAAGCCATTTACAAGTATGTTGTTGGATAAGATAAATAACAAAAAAATTATGTTTATAGGTGCGGTCCTTTATAACGTTGTTCTTTGGCTACCCGGTTTTACAAGTAAGACATGACACTTACTGCTAGTGCTTTTGGCCTTTGGTTCTTAAAGCGCTTATTTACTTCTTGGAACTCCAATTTATCAAAAGCCATTACAATTTTAAAAACCTGCGTTCGAAAGGATAGATGAAAAAGTGGGAGTTCTTCCTATGAAATAGCGTCGATAGTAAAAAAAGAAAAATAAAATAATTGCTGTTGTTGTAGCAACAGGGATAAAAGTTTAACCATTTTACCTACCAGGAAAGAATTACTACGACAAAAAGCTTTTTTTGGGGACACTCACCCATTTTTTCTTGTCGCTTACTATTACTCAAACAATCAAAAGGGATTAAATTGTCCCTTAGCGTTTGATACTTGTGTGTATATTAATATTCTTTCTTGTTTTCAAAGTCCGAACTTATCGCTTTTGCTGCAATCCAACCGCTTGTCCAGGCATGCTGAAAATTAAAACCGCCGGTAATGCCGTCTACATCAAGTATTTCACCTGCAAAAAACAAATTAGGTACTATTTTACTTTGCATTGTATTTGCATCAACTTCCCCCAGTTTAATACCACCACAGGTAACAAATTCTTCTTTGAATGTTGTTTTACCTTTTACTTCGAATTGCTGTGCCGTCAAATTTTTTATAAGCTTGTTTTGTTCTTTTCCAGCTAAGTCCGCCCAGCGGGTATCTTCTTTTATGCCACTTTCATTTAACAAATAAATCCAGAGGCGAGTTGGTAACTGAAAAGGATTACGATTTCCTATTTTTTGAGAAGATCTCTCATTTCGCAGGTTTTGCCAATGTTCACGTAAACTCTGTTCATTAAAATTGCCAATCCAGTTAACTAAAATATTAAAATGATAACTTTTGTCAGCTAGCTCCCGTGCCCCCCATGCTGACAGTTTCAAAATCGCAGGCCCGCTCATTCCCCAATGTGTTATTAAGAGTGGACCTTCATCAGTCAATTTACTTCCTACAATTTTTACAATAGCCTTATTTACCGACACTCCCATTAGCTGCGTGAGACAACTGTCGGGTATATTAAAAGTAAACAAAGAAGGAACAGGCTGTTCAATGGAGTGACCCAAATTTGTAAGCCACTCAAACGTTGAACTTTTAGGGAAACCACCACAAGCTACGCAAACAAAGTCGGCAGTAACACACTTTCCTGTAGAGAATGATAAAATGAATTGGCTACCTTCTTTTCGTACACTCTTGACATCGGAATTTGTCAAAATATCAACTGCATGCTTCCTGGCCTCGTTTATTAAACAATCTATAATAGTTTGAGAATTATCT
>JBBPZJ010000406.1:0-10471 GCA_038199395.1 Chitinophagales bacterium | reverse complement strand
TTCTCCGGTAAAATTTTCAGGACTGATTGAGCGGGTTTTAGCATCTGATGTTCTGTACAAATTTCCAAGATTAACATCGAGTCCATTAAATTTTTGGCTGGTGGCACTAAAAGCAGTCAGGATGCCTAGAAAACAAATTGGGATTTTTTTCATGCGAAGTAAATTTGGGTTATTCCCCTGCAGCTATGCGGTAACTATCATCAGCCAGGTTTCCAAATTTAATGGATTCGTCTGAATTCCCCTTTTAACACTTGCGTTAAGTGGTGAGAATTTTTCTAGTGTCCTTCTGCATCGGTAAAATCGCCCATTTGTATATTCACTATTAAATGCGATAATTATATCGTTATTCGCTTGAGATATCTTTATCTAAACACGATTACAGCATAAATCGCAGAAAGAATAGCTTCCAGAAATTTCGCCTCGATGTTCTTTTACCTTGAAAATACTTATCTCTTTCTTAGAAAGCTAGCTGTCAAAGCAGCAAAACCTGCAACAACTCCTCCGATAAAAGCTGAAAGCAGGATAAGTGCTATATAAGAGCCGCCTAATGGTAAGATACGTGCGACTTTAGTAGACAACAAATGTTCGTTCTTAATATCAATATATAAAGCTTGTAAAGCCCAGAGAATAAACAAAGCAAAGAAACCAGCAGCAAACGATGCCACCGCTCTTTGATGAATAATAGCGGCCACGACAAATGCGGCAACTGCTATAATCCACCAGGGAAAAAATAAACAGCCTGCAAAGCTTAGTAAGGCTGTAAGAATAAACGCAATAAAGAATTTCATTGGGTAATGTTTAGGCTTTTGTAAAGGTCATTTTCCATTTCATTTTACTGCTTGTACGAACTCTATCTGCACTAACGTATAACAAGGGATAATATTTGCCTCTAACCCAACTATCAACAAAATTATCATAATACTTACTGCCTGGGTTTCCATTTTGGCCACCCGGGTATACGCCATAGGCTTCTATGTCATCTGTAAGCTGTACAATCATTCTCCAACTTGGTCCGTGGCTAGCAGTGGTGGCATTTATTATATTAGTGCCACCTCCTATCAAAAGATGCAAGCGGCTCAGCCCGGGCAATTTTAGAAGGTGTTTTACACCTGTATTTTTATATTTACCCCATGCCAATTCATGTTTAGCATCTGCTATTTTTAAATCTTTACACGCTAATTTAAATGACTGTAAAATAATTTCATCTAATTTTTCGACCCTAGGGGTATTTATGTTATCTACAAATTTATAAGTACTGTCTTTCAACAACCCTTCAAGTAAAGTACTTTCATCAGGCCATTTTAACGGCAGCGTAGTTTGTGCAAATTCATCACTATAAACGGCGACAGAAAGGTGGTCCCACCACAACTTAAACACTGTTGGTCCTTCCTCATCTACATCATTTCTCAAATTCCAGTTTTTAAACTTAGTAACATAGCCTTTCTCGTCTGCTGACAATTTACCTTGATCAAGATATTTCAACAACAATGGCCGCGCCATTTCAGCAAAGACATTGAAATTATCAGTTTGTAACCTTTGCATGTCTTCTATCGTAATATCTGACATGTGACTAAGCTTTCTGTTAATGATAATACCACGATAAATTTCTGGCTGGCCTGCAAGATAATAAGGATAAGTTTCATCAGTAGCTAACTGGTTAGCACTGCTAAGAAAACCCCTCGCAGGATTAATCATAGTGGGATTTTCTCTTGAGGGAATAAATCCCTTCCATAAATAACTACTATCAATTCCGGGCATAATAAAGTCACCCTGCCTTCTCCACTTGGCAGGAAACTGCCCCTGCTGACGAATAGCAATATCACCTGTTTTGGTTGCAAAAATGAAATTTTGCCCAGGTGTTTGAAACGTTGTAATAGCTTTTATAAAATCAAAATAGTTTTTTACCCTATCTAACTTGTTGGAGGTAAGCAGCTCGTTACTGGCATCATGCGCCTTCCAACGCACGGCATAAGACTTTCCGTCTTTAAGAATGTTTGGGTAATTCTTGTCAAACATTACTGGACCAAATACAGTCATGGCAATTTTTTCGACGACATCTGCCTGGCCTTTTACTTTAATGACTTCGTTTCGAAAAGTGACTTTTTTCCATCTCGAATTATATAAATATTCCTGCTCCGAAGTGTCTTTAAAAGTAATTTGATAATAATCTTTGATATCCCTTCCTGCATTAGTAACACCCCATGCACAACTGTCATTAAAACCAATAATGATAGAGGGTGCCCCTGGAAAGCTTACTCCATAGGTATTAAAAGCGGGCGTCGAAATTTGCATCTCGTACCATAAAGAAGGCAGGTTTAATCCCAGGTGGGGATCGTTACACAGAATTGGTGAACCACTTCTCGTTTTACGCCCTGCTACTACCCAATTGTTACTGCCGTTATTCTTGTCGGGTTTTATAATTAAAGGCGCTTCAATAGAATCTGTTGAATGAAAATATATAGAATCAGCACCAGCTGGCTTATTACTAACGATACTTGCAGGCTGAAATACTGTTGATTTAGGTATAATGGGGTCAAGGCTATCCTGCATAGTGGGATATAACTTTTCAATATCAGAAGCAGAAAATATTTTTTTAGCATTGGTCATTTCAAAGTCATTGTCGCCGCCGGCCAGGTCAAAGGACATGTACTTTAAAAATAATTGGGTTTTTAAATTTGTCCATTTCTCGGGTTTATAATTTAGCAACTTGTATTCAAAAGGAATTTGATTTGGTTTTAGGGAAGATATGTAAGCATTTACACCGGCCGTGTATGAGTCCGTTTCATTTTTTGTGATGGAATCCGCTTCCAGCTTTTTTAAAGATTGTTCTGCCCCATATACCATTCCTAACCGCCTGAAGAATCTGTCTATTTTTAAAAAGTTATTTCCTCCGCTTGTTTCGCCCATAATCTCACTTAATCTGCCAGCAGCAGCGTAAGTTTGAAAGTCCATTTGCCATAACCTGAACTTTGCATGCAAATAACCTTGAACGAAGTATGCATCATTCTCTTTTTCTGCATACACATGAGGCACCAACCTCTCGTCAAAATACACCTCGACTTTCCCATTAAGAATTGGAAAATGGAGCGTAGCGTTAAAGTCTTCATCAACCGGCTCCGCATTCTGCAAATAACCATGCTGAGGACTTAAAAAAGCACCAAAGCAAGGAGTTTTACTTTGGCCAAAAGGCAAAGGAACATTCAATAAAAAAATTAATGCAATGGTTGTTATTGCAGTAATGAAACAAGGAACAATTCTCATAGATGAACAATAAGTGCCTAAAATATATTTTTAAAAATAGTGACTAATAGCTAAAAAAACTCGGCTTTCTATCAACTCAAATAAACCTTTCAAAAACCACGTAAGAAATACTTGATTTCTGTAAAATATTGTTATTGTCTGCTACAACTTATACTATTTTCAAAGTCGCGCATAGAGTTGCTTTTCTTTTAGATATTTGTTGAATAAAAGATCGACTTTTAAAAACGACATGCCCAATGATTTTTTGTGTATAATGACAATAAAAAAGTAAAAATAGGCATACTACCTTGAAGAAGTTTACAAAGAATGGTTGTGCCTAGAGGCCCAAACACTTTTAATTTACCCGTTGTATGGAAAAGGTTTCAGAATATCAGAAAAATATTTTAGGATTACAATTACCTACTGACCCACGGTGGGTTGATTTGGCTCATATTTCTTTAGAAGAGATTTTAACTGATCACGCGTATTGTGAGCAAAAAGCGGCGACGAGTTGTATATCATTAATTCAACGTTATTCTAATAAAGAAAAGCTGGTTACAGAGTTAGCACCGATCGTTACAGAAGAATGGGGCCATTTCAGACTCGTCTTAGCTGAATTGAAAAAAAGGAACCTTCACCTGGGAAGGCAACGAAAAGATGAATACGTAAATAAGTTATTGACTTTTCAAAAAAAAGATGGAAGTGATGAAGAAAGATTATTAGACAAGCTGCTGATTTTTGCATTGATTGAAGCAAGAAGTTGTGAAAGATTTAAAAGGTTAAGCGAAGGGTTAAATGATAGTTATCTTAGCAATTTTTACAGAAGATTTATGGAAAGCGAGGCAGGTCATTACACCCTATTTATAGAACTGGCTGAAACTTATATTGATAAAGAACTGGTGAGAAAAAGATGGCAACAGTGGCTGGAATTTGAAGCGGAATTAATGAAAAATCTGGCCGTACGAGGAGACAGAATACATTAAGACGATGTGGAGCTTTCCGGGAAGTTTTATTGTACAATTAAAATAAAGTAATTATAATTTATAAGTTCCATTCTTTTTTAAGATATAGTCTAACTAGGTTGCTAATACATTCCAATACGAAAAAAGTCCCGAAAATCGGGACTTTAAATTATGTAAGCTTTTAAAAAAGCTTATTCAGAAGTTTTCTTACCAGCAGCTTTTTTAGGAGCGGCTTTTTTAGGAGCTAAAGCTTTTTTGAGAGCAGCAGCCTTTTTCGGAGTTGCGGCAGCTTTCTTAGGAGCTGCGGCTTTTTTAGGTACAGCGGCGGCTTTCTTAGGTGCAGCAGCTTTTTTGGGTACAGCGGCAGCTTTCTTAGGAGCAGCAGCTTTCTTAGGTACAGCGGCGGCTTTCTTAGGAGCAGCAGCTTTCTTAGCGGCAGCCTTTTTAGGAGCAGCCTTTTTTGCAGTTGCCATGTTTCTGAATTTAATGGTTAGTAAATATCCATTAAAATTAAAAATTTATTGGTAACTGCCAAAATTTATTCGGCAGCAGCTACTTGTGTAGCTTCCTCTGTAACGATTGAAACAGTAGTTCTTTCGTTTCTTCCTTTTCTAAATTCAACCAATCCATCAGTCAATGCAAACAATGTAAAGTCTTTCCCTACACCTACATCTTTACCTGGATGATATTGTGTACCACGTTGACGAATGATGATATTACCGGCAATAGCAGGTTGACCACCAAATATTTTTACGCCTAATCGTTTTGCTTGTGAATCACGGCCGTTTTTTACCGAGCCTTCACCCTTCTTGTGCGCCATAAAAATTTAATTTATAATTTTTAAATCCTTCAACTTTTGTTATGGTGTAATTTTGAATAAAGAATACAATATCCATTACAACATAGAAAAATGCAAAAATCTAAGCGATACTTTGAATTTTAATTTGAGTGTACTGCGTTCTGTGACCGAGTTTTTTACGGAAACCTTTTCTCCTTTTCATCTTAAACGCAATTACTTTATCGCCTTTAACAAGGTCGCTTACTATTTCTGCGGTAACTTTTGCTGTTACTGCTGCACCCGAAGATAGATTACCGTCATTGTCTGTTAACAATACGTCACTAAACTCAACAGTATCTCCGGTTTGACCTTGCAGGTGAGGTACGTACAAACTCTGACCGGCTTGTACTCTAAATTGTTGTCCTGCGATTTTTACTACTGCAAACATAACTTTCGAAAATTAGGAGTGCAAAAGTAAGGGATACCAGTTAGAAAAGGTAGAAATAATAAAAAAACCGAAAAAACCGTCGCAATAATCTTGTTAAATAGTGACAAAGGGGTGCATAAAGGTAAAAATGCAAGCAATCGTTGGGTGAATCTCTACTTTTGTCTAAGCTATCATTCAAAAAAAGTATGAGTTTAAAATCCTTTCTGGCAAGGCCGTTCGCTTCTTTTATCTACAAACAAATAAGAAAAGGAACTGAGACTGCAGTTGCAGACCAGGAAGCTATTCTCAAGAGGCTGATAAAACAAGCGAAGAACACTGCTTTTGGAAAAGATCATGAATTTGACAAAATGACCTCTTACAAGGACTTTAAAAAGAAAGTACCTATAAGGGATTATGAACAGTTGAAAAGCTACATCGATCGTATTAAGAAAGGCGAAGCCAATATCTTGTGGAAAGGCAAACCTATATACTTTGCTAAAACTAGCGGCACCACCAGCGGTATAAAATACATTCCCATAAGCAAAGACTCTATTCTTAATCATATAAATACGGCGAGAAACGCCTTGTTATGTTATATGGCCATAAGCGGAAATTATTCTTTTGTGAATGGCAAACTTATTTTTCTAAGTGGTTCACCGGTATTGGACGAAACAGGCGGGATACCAACAGGCAGGCTAAGTGGAATAGTTAATCATCACGTACCATCTTATCTTAAAACCAATCAACTTCCAACTTATAAAACAAACTGTATTGAAGAATGGGACGCCAAACTCGATAAAGTGGTAGAGGAAACCATTCATCAAAATATGACACTCATCAGCGGCATTCCGCCCTGGATGCAAATGTATTTTGACCGGCTGACAGAAAGAACAGGAAAAAAAATAAAGGATATTTTTCCTAACTTTTCGGTAATGGTACAGGGCGGAGTAAATTTTGAGCCGTATAAGGCAAAGTTGTTAGACAGCATTGGGAAACCCATAGATACAATAGAACTTTTTCCCGCCTCTGAAGGATTTTTTGCTTTCCAGGATAACTACAGAGAACCTGGGCTATTATTAAATACAAACTCCGGAATATTTTTCGAATTTGTTCCGGCTGCTGAAATTTTTAATGAGAACCCTACTCGCCTTTCGTTACAAGATGTAAAAGTGGGCGAAAATTACGCACTGATCATTAGCAACAATGCCGGATTGTGGGCTTACAACATTGGCGACACTGTTAAATTTATAAGAACAAATCCCCATAAGATTGTTGTAAGTGGTAGAATTAAACATTTCATTTCTGCATTTGGTGAACATGTTATCGCAGAAGAGGTGGAGTATGCGTTGTTAAAAGCAGCAAACGAAGAAGGAGTAAAAATCGTTGAATTTACAGTGGCTCCTTTTATAAGTCAAACAAAAGGCAAAAGTTTTCATGAGTGGTTTATTGAGTTTGAAAGTGCTCCGCCTAACCTTGCATCTTTTGCCAGAAAAGTGGATTACAATCTCAGAAGCAAAAATGTGTATTACGACGATCTACTAACCGGTAAGATTTTAGAGCAACTGCAAATTTCTATGGTACAAAAAAATGGCTTTATAGATTACATGAAAAGCATCGGCAAACTTGGCGGACAAAATAAGGTGCCCAGATTAAGTAACGACAGGAAGGTAGCTGACGAGCTGCTGCCTTATGTATACATGAATTAGCTGAACACACGTCGTTCTTTTGTAAAATCCAATATTCCTCTATCTTTACCGCCCCTGACTTTAAAATTATGTCTCAAAAAAGAATAGCGATATTTGGCTCGACAGGTTCCATCGGCACCCAGGCGTTGGAGGTTATTGCAGCTAATCCTGAGAAATTTTCTGCAGAGGTGCTTACGGCTCAGACAAATGATGAACTGCTGGTACAGCAGGCAAAAAAATTTAATCCTAACGTAATTGTAATAGGTGATGAAAAAAAATATTTCAAGGTAAAAGAGGCTTTAACCGGAACTGATATAAAAGTTTTCGCCGGCGAAAAAGCGTTGGAAGAAGTGGCTGCAATGGATTGTTATGATCTGATGCTGGCAGCAATAGTAGGCTATGCGGGCTTAAAACCAACTTTGGAAGCACTGGAAAATGGTAAGGCTGTTGCTCTTGCAAACAAAGAGACTTTGGTGGTAGCGGGTGATATTGTGATGAAAAAGGCAATGGAAAAAAGGGTGCCGGTAATTCCAGTGGACAGTGAGCACTCTGCTATTTTTCAATGTCTTGTTGGTGAAACCAGGAATCGAATAGAAAAAGTAATACTTACGGCAAGTGGCGGACCTTTTCGGGGCAAAAAACCAAACTTTTTGGTAAATGTAAAAAGAGATCATGCCCTGCAACACCCTAACTGGACGATGGGTGCCAAGATAACAATTGACAGCGCCACGCTTATGAATAAAGGTCTCGAGATGATCGAGGCAAAGTGGCTTTTTAACCTTCGGCCAGAGCAAATTCAGGTTGTCATCCATCCGCAAAGTATCATACATAGCATGGTGCAATTTGAAGATGGAAGTATAAAAGCCCAAATGGGCCTACCGGATATGAAGCTGCCGATACAATATGCACTGGGCTTTCCAAACCGTATTGCCAACAACTCGCCACGTTTAAATTTTCGCACGTTTTCCACCTTAAATTTTGAAGAGCCTGACATGAAAACTTTCCGAAACCTGGGCCTTGCCATCGAAGCTCTCAATAAAGGAGGAAACATGCCAAGTATTTTAAATGCAGCTAATGAAATTGCAGTATACGCTTTTCTTCGAAACCGGATTGGGTTTTTAGATATGACAGAGGTTGTTGAACAAACGATGACTAAAATTACTTATATAGAATCTCCCACTTTGGAGGAATACTTTGACAGCGATGGTGAGGCCCGCAGTTTTGCTGCCTCTTTAATTCAGATGTAGGTATTTTACCAAATAAAATAATATTCTACCATTACATATGTTTGGGCATAAACAAATTTCTTTTTGCCAGTATAACCAGGTTCATTATTCTTAGCAGGTGTGGTTTATCAATCAGTCTTTCGTTTCATACAAACGGGTTTAGCTATACAGCCTAAACCTTTAACTTAAATACTTGTATTACTTTGAACGTTTATGTTTTTATTTGCGGATGGATGAGTTACTGCACAAGTGAGTGACACAACAAAAGCTGAACCAGGATTCAGAGATGGAAAACAAACAAATTAAATAACAAAAATATTCCCTTTAGGGACTTTGGGCATGACATTATTAGCTATAGACTGGAGTAGCGTAGCAGTTAAAACAGGGCAATTCATTTTATCGTTTTCTATATTGGTCGTGTTGCACGAGATGGGCCACTTTTTTCCTGCAAAATGGTTTAAATGCAGGGTAGAAAAATTCTATCTTTTTTTTAATCCGGGCATTAGTTTATGGAAGAAAAAAATCGGTGAAACTGAGTATGGTTTGGGATGGGTTCCTTTTGGCGGATATGTGAAAATATCGGGCATGGTTGACGAGAGCATGGACAAAGAGCAACTAAAAAAACCTGCCGAACCCTGGGAATTTCGTAGCAAGAAAGCATGGCAAAGGCTTATCATAATGATTGGAGGAGTTGTAGTAAATATTGTACTTGCTATTGCTCTTTTTGTAATGATCATGTATGTGTGGGGTGAAGAATATTTGCCCGCAAAAAACCTTACTTACGGCATTCATGCCGATAGCCTGGCAACCAAAATGGGTTTACAAGACGGTGATAAAATTGTATCTATCGGCGGAAAACCTGTAGATAATATTGAAACAGTAGAAGCAGAAATTATTTTATCTGAAGCAAAACAATTACAAGTCGAACGAAATGGCCAACCAATAACTCTGCAAATACCTGAGGGATTGGTTAAACAACTGAATAAAAATAAACTGCAGGGATTTATAGATGTCCGGTTTCCGGTGATTTTCGACTCAGTTGCACAAACAGCCAGGTTTACACAGGGAACGGTGGAAAAGGGTGACAAATTAATTTCTTTCAATAATAAACCTATTCAGTTTTTCCATGAATTTGAGGGTGAAAAAAGTAAATTGAAAAATGTAGAAGTACCTCTGAAGGTTTTACGTGGTGCGGATACTGTAGATATAAAGGCGAAGGTGAACGAAAAAAGCGCCTTAGGCATTTATTTTAAAACTCCCGGTAGCATTTTTGGTACTACGGTAAAAACCTACTCACTTGCTCAATCCTTTCCTGTTGGTTTTAATAAGTGTTTCGAAACATTAGAAAGATATGTAACAGGACTGAAGCAGTTGTTTACCGGAAAAGTAAATGCAAGCGATTCTTTAGGCAGCGTCATCAGCATTGGAAATACGTTCCCGAGCCTTTGGGATTGGCAGAAGTTTTGGACACTTACCGCTATATTTTCTATCATACTGGCGTTTATGAATATACTTCCAATTCCTGCACTTGATGGTGGCCATGCTTTGTTTACGCTTGTTGAAATGGTGAGCGGCCGAAAACCAAGTGACAAGTTTATGGAATATGCTCAAATGGCAGGCATGGTGTTGTTGCTCGGATTAATGGCATATGCATTAGGCTTAGACTTTTGGCGCCTTTTTAAATAATAAAATTGAGATTGATCGAATTTTTTTAATGATTGATTCAAAATAAGAACGGGCATCTCTTTCATTTACCCTTGATCATATTCAATCTTTCCATTCCGCTTTTACATCTCAATTCCAATTTTTTTCATAAGCAAGGAGGCATTCATGCTTTGGCAGATGCCTCTTTTCAATTTATAATCAAAGTACAACTCCTCTCCTTCTACCTGCACATCAAAGTGATAGTTATTGATCGCGCCTGGATATTCCTCCTGAAGATTTGCGAGTTCGACGTCATGTGTAGCAATAACAGTCACCGCCTGATCTTTTATCAGTTGCTTTACTAGTGCTTCAGACCCTGTATGACGATCAAGAGAATTTGTTCCCCGCAAAATTTCATCGAGTAGTACAAATATGTTTTCGTGTCGCTTTACCTGGTCAATTATACTCTTCAGCTTTTTTAATTCAGCATAAAAAGTAGAAGTATTCTC
>JBBPZJ010000405.1:0-3996 GCA_038199395.1 Chitinophagales bacterium | reverse complement strand
CGTGAACGAGCATGTTCTTATTCCAAGGCCAGAAACGGAAGAATTGGTAGAATGGATAATAAATGACATAAAAAGATCTGGAAACGAAGCAGTTTCTTTGCTGGATATTGGCACGGGAAGTGGCTGTATTCCCATTGCTGTTCGAAAAAAAATACCGGAGGTTGCAGTTTCAGCAATTGATGTTTCAGATCATGCATTGCAGGTAGCCATACTTAACTCAATAGAACAAAAGGTGCTGGTCGACTTTCTTCACCTTGACTTCCTGGACGAAAGAGAATGGAACCAACTTGGAAAATATAATATAGTGGTCAGTAACCCGCCTTACATAAAGCAAAGTGAAGAGGATTTAATGCGGAAAAATGTGCTTAAGTACGAACCTTATGAAGCCTTGTTTGCTCCGGATGAAGATGCACTTTTGTTTTATAAGGCAATAGTAAAATTTAGCCAGTCACATTTAAAACCAGGAGGATATGTTTATGTTGAAATCAATGAAACTTTAGGAGAAGAGGTAATTAGCCTTTTTAAAAATCACGGATTTCGGGATGTAATACTTAAAAAAGATATGCAAGGTAAGGACCGGATGGTTAGAGCAAAAAAAAGCCATTAATGAATAACTGTTTCTCCCTCGTAAACTATATAATCATCACTTTCCGGTTCAGCTTTTTCATCCGGCCCGTACACTGAAACTCGCATAATAGATTTAGATTCTTCCTGAGCCTTTTCCCGAAGCAAGGAAGATATGAATGTTACTTCATTTAAATAACGTTCGATTTTTTGTTCAGCTTTTAATTTTAAAGCGAAGTCGTCGGAATAATATAGTCCCCCGTAGTTCAATTGGGAAAGCCAAACCTGACTATACTTTTTATCTCCTTTATTGTTTTCTGCAAATACTTCATGAAGTATTTTTACAAGTGCTTTTGCATCCATACCATTACTTCTTTTACCGAAGTTAAAAAATCTTTTACATCATCATAATTCTTCCCTGTTAAATATCTAGAATTCTCATTCCACTCGGAAACAATCCACCAGCTATCTTTGAACGGTTGATTGATTACTAATTCACTTCTGAATTCTGGATAGATACCAGACAATATTATCAACTGCTCCAAATCGTGTACTTTATATGGTCTTGTTATTACACTTTCGTTTTTGAGTTTTGTTTTTGTTGGATTATCAAAATCGAAAAAATCAGGAATACCTAAAGTTTTACATACTCTTGCTTTTAGCAATAACTCAACAGCGTAGCCGGCTAAGTAATATGCACTATCAAATCTTTCATTAGCTAATAAAACTTCTGCGTCCTGCAGTTTTGCGTATGCTAATACTTCAATATCTATTTGAGTTTGCATATCAGGAAGATGTTACTTCACTCAATTGTTATTAACTGCCATTACCGGTGTTGCGCCGAGCCTTTTTATTACCTGCATAACCTTTATTGCAGTTCCAAGATGAGAAGTGCTGTCTCCATTGATGACAACAGAAGCTTTCGAAGTAGTGTCTCTTGCCAAATAGGCTTTTAAATCTGTTTCTAACTGCTCCATTCCAATCTTCTTCTGGCCGAGGTAGATGTTCTGGTCTTTATCCACCGTAACTACTACGGTCTGTTTGGACTTTGTATCGCTTTTCGCCTTAGGGTTTGAAACCTTAATAACGTTTGGGTTGGCAAGTGTAGAAACAATTAGAAAGAATAATAAAAGGATGAACAATATATCGTTTAATGCACCTGTATGCACTTCGGGATGTCTTCTAAATTTGCTTCGGATGTTCATTATATGTTTCCTGTTACTTAATCTTTTTCGAGAATAATGATCGATAGATCTCTTAAGTGCGAACCACAGAAATACAACTGTTGAATGGAGCGTCGCAACGATGTTTAATCAGGGTTATAATGGCGGCCCAATAAGAATTTGTCTTAAACCTTAAACCTTAAACCCTACACCTACCTTGTTGGCTCCTGCAATACATCTATAAAATCTGAGCTTGCTACTTCCATTTTGTTGGCCGTTTTATCTATTTGCGTGGTTAACACATTGTGACCAATGTAAGCCAGTAAACCGATAATTAAGCCTGTACCCGATGTGATCATTTTTACATAGATTCCACCAGCAATATCATTTAAAGTAAAGTTACCGGAGCTGGCTATTCCATAAAACAATTGGATCATTCCGACAATGGTACCTAAGAAACCAAACATAGGGGCAATACCTGCAATCAGGGAAAGAATGCTTAAATTTCTCTCCATTTTATACATCTCCAGCTTGCCCACGTTCTCCATGCTTTTTTCAATTGCATCTATTGGTTTACCGATACGTTGAAGGCCTTTATCAATTATTCTTGCAACAGGGTTATTCGTATTTTTTGCAAGAGTACGGGCAGCCGAAAGATTTCCGGTCATAATGTTGTCACGAATCATACTCATAAAATTATCCTCAATCTTACTGGCTTTCCGAATCGCAATTAATCTTTCGAAAAACACAAATATTGCCCCGACGAGCAACAGGTAAAGAGGATACATGATAAAGCCGCCTTTATCTAATAAACTCCAAAGTGAAATTTGTGCTGCCGCTGTGGTCGCAGCATTTGCAGCAGCATTTGTAGAATCTGCAAGTTGAGTATTAATTTGAAGTAATAACCCCATCATTTTTTACTATTGTTTTGCGCAAGTGTAATTAAGCTTACGATTGCTCTTTATCGTTTTAAAAATGTTCTGACGAATGTACCTGCTTTTACATTCACCCTGATGCTTTAAAAGCTGTTAAAGTTTTCTGTTAATTATCATGAATCAACAGTTAGCTTCAGCAGCAGGAAATAAACACTCAAGTTTCCAGGCTTTTTAAAAACGTTTTGCTGTTATAAACAGAATTTATTAGAGTAAAACTATTATACACTTTTATCATTATTTATGGATGTGTATAAAAAGAAAAAAGCGCCGCAAAATATCGCGCTTTTGCACAAATGAGCATACAATTATTTTTTATCGGTGTTCTGTTTTACCATGCCCATAATCTGTTTCATTGTATTTTCCATACCCATAGGACTGCCATCTAAAAAGAGCATGTTGCCTTTTCCATATTCAGCAAAGTTTTTTACGGCTTCAGTCCACATGCTAAACAAAATAACATTGGTATCGAGGTTTGCCTGCTTCATTTGCTCTGCTGCCTGGCTCATGCCCTTAGCCACTTCTTCGCGAAAGAGAGCAACACCCTGGCCGCGCAAGCGAGCTGCTTCCCTCTCAGCTTCGGCCGCAATTTTAATAGCATTACCTTCGGCTTCCGCACCTTTTGTTTTGGTTATCAGTAAAGCTTGTCCCTCATTTTCTGCTGCTGCCTTGAGGTTGTTACTTGCCACCACCCTGCTCATGCTATCCATAATCTGTTGGTCAAATCGTATATCGTTTACCTGTAAATCCTGCAGGTGATAGCCCCAGTCTTCCAGCGAACGATCTATCTGTTGTTTCACAAACTCTATAATTTCCCTGCGAAGCAGCAAAATTTCCGCCTGTCTTTTTGTTGCTACAAAAGCCCTTATCGAACCTTCCACTGTTCTGATGAGCGCCTGCATCAAATCTTTGTCGCTGATGAATTTAAAAGCTACTCTTTTAATAGTTTCCTCATCTGCATTTTGCACCGAGTACAAGAGCATACACTTAAAATAAACATTCGCCTGGTCAACCGTTACAGCTTGAAACTCCAGTTCTACCGACCGGTTTTGAATGCTTACACGCTTATAAATCTGTTCGAATATTGGAATCTTGAAATTAAGTCCGGGACGAAGAATACGGCGGTATTTACCAAACATGACAATAACAGCAATAGTGCCCTGAGTAACCGTAACCAGACCGCTAAAAACAATAATAAGAACAATGATTAACCACCAGTATGATAACAGATTTTCCATAAATAACTAAATGTGTTGGTTGACGTGTAAGGCTAACCGGTAAATGTAATTATAATAATACTGCAAATAGAATAATTTGCTACATTAAACAAATACTTT
>JBBPZJ010000404.1:0-6516 GCA_038199395.1 Chitinophagales bacterium | reverse complement strand
TAAAAACCATTATGTCCGCGATGTCAGCTTCAATGAAGACGCCCATAAAATCAGAAAGAAACCTTTTAACTATTCTATTTTAAGAAGTTTTGCTCTGAATGTTTTCAGGTACAATAAAATTGAAAATATCAAAGAACAACGATATGCTTTTTCACTGGATTGGACTACATTGTATAGTTATCCACAGACAATTTAGAATTCTACAACCCTGGATTAGACTAATATTAATAGAATTTTTAAAATGCCATTATGAAAAAAAAATGTACCAGTTATTTTCTTAAGCTTGTTTGGTCACGAAGACCAACAAGTCCCGCACTTTTAGGTCGCTTACTTTTATTTCAATTCCTTTCAATTAGCGCAATAGCGCAAACAGGTGAAATCAAAGGAAAAGTCACTGATGTACAAGGCCCGCTATCGGGTGCGACAGTGCAGGTGCAGGGTTCAAAAGCCGGGGTTGCTACTGATGCAGAAGGTAATTACAGTGTTAAATCATCTGGAAGTGATGTCCTTGTTTTTACCTCTGTAGGCTATATTCAGCAAATCATTCAGGCTAATAACAGGAAAGTTATCAATGTAACTTTGGTTTCCAGAACAAATGCACTTGACGTAGTGGTAGTGGTAGGTTACGGTAGTCAAAGAAAATCTGACTTAACGGGTGCTGTTGGATCTGTAAAGGCTGAGGCTTTACAGGAACGTCCGGCAGCTTCTTTAAACCAGGCTTTAGCGGGACGGATTACAGGGGTAAACGTTTCTGTAAATTCAGGTCGCCCGGGCGGTAGGTCAAACATTCGAATTCGTGGAAATACGTCGGTTAGTGTAAGTAATAATCCATTGTATGTAATAGATGGTGTAATCTTAAATGCTACAGGCTTGTCTAATGGTAGTACTCCAATTGATTTTTTAAATCCTAACGATATAGCCTCCGTAGAAGTTTTAAAAGATGCGTCGGCAACAGCGATATATGGTGCCAGAGGTGCTAATGGAGTTATTTTAATAAGTACTAAAAGAGGAAGTCAATCAGGAGGCAAAGTAAATTACGATGTTGATTTTAGTGTGGGTACACTTCCACGAAAAATCCCGTTATTGAACTCAAAGGAGTTTTTAATGACAGAAGATATTGCCTATCAAAATGCACAAAAATATGATCCTGTCGGTTTTGCAGGTGGTAAGTATAAAGATCCAAAAACCAAAAGAACCAACCCGCTTCTTTTTGATGCCAATGGCAATCCTTTGTATGATACCGACTGGCAAAACGAAGCATTTCAGAAAGCATATACTCAAAACCACCAGTTGTCTTTTACCGGTGGAAATTCAAAAGATAACTATGGTGTTTATCTTGGGTATAGAAATGAAAATGGTTTGGTTAAAGAATCCTGGTTGAAACGTTATTCAACCCGTTTTGTATTTGACAGCCAGATCAAAGACTGGTTAAAAGTAGGTGGAACGCTCAGTTACAATGATCAGAATGAAAGTCAAATCGATCCATTAGGAGCTGGGGGCATTATAGCAATGCGACAGGTTTTGGAGGAATTGCCAATAATTCCGGTGAAATATCCTGATGGGAGGTGGGGCGGTAATGAAGATTATCCGGGTATGGAAGGTGGTGGAAACCCCGTAAACATTGTAACGGATCGCCTGAATTACCTAAAAACCCAGACTACATTAGGAAATGTATATACAAATATCAATTTAGCTAAAGGCCTTGAATTAAGAACAACACTAGGTACAAACATTATTAACCAGCGGATTGATTATTACGGCGGACGTACGCTTAATTATATTTCTAGGAACCAGGGAGGTGATGCCTCTATCACCAATGATAGGTACAATTCATGGCAATTTGAAAACTATCTAACCTATAATAGGAAGTTTAATAAAATTCATTCTGTAAATACCTTAATAGGTCTTTCCTGGCAGCACGTTGATCAGTTTTCTGCAAGGGCGCAGTCTCAAAGTTTTCAGGATGATTATTTTCAATTCAACAACCTGGGTGCAGGAGCTAATCCGATAGCGCCTAGTTCCTCAACGAGCGGATATGGCCTTAATTCCTACTTTGGAAGGATTAATTATAGCTTAAAAGAAAAATACTTAGTCACATTTACTGGTCGGGCAGATGGATCATCAAAATTTGGTGAGGCTAACAGATATGCCTTCTTCCCTTCGGCAGCATTGGCATGGAAGTTATCGGAGGAAGATTTTGTAAAAAACTTTCCTGCTATCTCTAATTTAAAAGTCCGTACAAGCTATGGCGTTACCGGTAACTCCGAAATTACCCCCTATCAATCTCTTGCGGGTTTGGGTAATTATTCACTGATTTTTAATAATGCAAGAGCAATTGGACTTGGGGTAAACCGCCTCGCTAATCCCGATCTTAAATGGGAAAAAACGTTTCAGGTAGATGCAGGAATTGAATTAGGATTGTTCCAAAACAGGATATCTTTAGAAGCAGACGTTTATAGAAAACTTTCAACCAACATGTTGTTAAGTGCTCCTGTGCCTTCATCCAGCGGATTTACAACAGTGACTACAAACATTGGCAGTATGGAAAACAGGGGATTCGAGCTGGGATTGAATACAGTAAATATCAACTCAAAAGATTTTTCGTGGAATACAACCTTCAATATTTCTATAAACAAGAATAAAGTAATAGCCTTAACAGGGGGAGCAGATATATTTTCTGGTTCAACAATTATACGCGAGGGTGAACCTGTTGGCTCTTTTTTTGGCTTTGTCCACTTAGGAACATATAGCAGCAAGGAAGCAGAGCTTGCAGCAAAGTATTTAAAAAAACCGGGAGATATTAAGTATCAGGATACAAATAACGATGGAGTTATCAATGATAATGACAGAGTGATAATTGGTCGGGGAATACCGAGAGGCTTTGGCACTTTTTCAAACAGCTTTAATTACAGAAATCTTGAATTAATTGTTGATATTCAATATATGTACGGTAATGATGTTTTATTCAGAAGCCAGCATTCTGCTGAAGACCGCCAGGGTATAGCAAATAGTTTTAAAACAGTATTGAACGCGTGGACACCGGAGAATCAAAATACTCCAATAGCTCAATTACGGCCGGTTTCGGCGGGCTATAATACAAACAATGATACACACAGGGTTCAGGATGGATCTTTTGTAAGGGGGAGAAATCTGTTACTGTCGTATAAATTTCCATCAGATTTAGCGGAAAGAATGCACCTGAACCGATTAAGGGTTTTCGCTTCTGTACAAAATTTCTTCTTAAAAACCAGGTACGAGGGATACGATCCTGAGGTAAGTACTTCCGGTTCAGCATTTGACCAGGGGGTAGCGTTGTATGATTATCCAAAACCGCGGGTGTTCATGGTAGGGCTGAATGTAGGTTTTTAATCAAATACTTTTAAAAACAAAATTTATGAAAAAAAAGATAGTTTCATTCAATACTATGCTCATTTTCGGGTTCCTGCTAATCTGCGGCCCGGGATGTAAAAAATTCCTTGAGGAACCGGACCGTTCGAACTTTACACTGGAAAACTATTTTACTAAACCTGAGCATGCTCTAAGTTCTGTAAACTCAATCTATGAAAGCTTAAGAACAGTTACCGGTGGCGGGTTTAATGGCGCCCCCTGGATGATGTTGGAATTTGCAACTGGTTTGGCAAATACTGAACTAGGGCAGGCACAAAACAGCATTTTCGTACGTAACCTTGTTAATAATTCAGACAATGAGTATGGAAATATATACTGGACCAGCAGTTATAGGGGGATTGCGAATGCCAATCTTGCTATTGCTAAAATTCCGGGTATTGCCATGGACGAAACATTAAAGAAGAAGTATTTAGGTGAAGCCAGGTTTCTTCGTGCTTACTACTACTACAACCTTGTTAGAATTTTTGGAAAAGTGCCGTTAATACTTCAACCAGTTAGTTTAGGTTCTCCGGAACTTTATCCTTCACCGGCAACTGAGGAAGAGATTTATAAAGTTATAGTTGAGGATTTGAGTATAGCCGAATTAGCAGGCCTTCCTTATACAGATGTGACCGGAAGGGTAACAACAGGTGCCGTAAAATCGTTTTTATCGGATGTTTATCTTACAATGGCGGGTTTCCCTTTGCAAAAAGGAAAAGATTATTATCAGAAAGCTGCTGATAAAGCGGCTGAAGTTATCGCTTCCGGTAAATATGATTTGTTTACTACCTACGACGATCTGCATAACCCTGCCAAGAAGAATACCGGGGAAAATATATTTATGGTTCAGTTTGCTTCATTGATATTACCTTCCAACTGGCAAACTTCTATTGTTCCTTACAACCAGGGTATTTCAGCATATTCAGATGAAACAGGGGCAATTTTTGCGAATAAGGAGTTTGTTGAATCTTATGCGCCCGGCGACAAAAGGGCAGAGGAAAAACAGTTTTACTACAAAACTTTTTCATTAAAAAGCGACAGAACAAAAACGAAAGATTTGGGGGGCTATTATTTGTATAAACTTTTTGATAACGATGCGCAGATTAATACAAAAAGTAGTGGGCTTAACTGGTCTTTAAAACGGTATGCTGAAGTTCTGTTAACTTTTGCAGAGGCTTCAAATGAAGTTTCGGGACCTACTGCTGCGGCATATAGTGCTGTCAATAAAATTAGGAAAAGAGCGAACCTCGCCGATCTGAGCGGTCTTACTCAACAGGAATTTAGGGAGGCTGTATGGAAAGAACGGTGGTATGAATTAAGCTTCGAAAACATTACCTGGTTTGATATGGTGCGTCTCAGAAAAGCTTTCAATGTTAGTACA
The DNA here is from genome assembly GCA_038199395.1 of Chitinophagales bacterium. Classification (GTDB taxonomy): domain Bacteria; phylum Bacteroidota; class Bacteroidia; order Chitinophagales; family Chitinophagaceae; genus Segetibacter. The sequence goes on along the minus strand of JBBPZJ010000404.1, from coordinate 1,748 downwards.
AAAAAGTTTGAAAATTTTGTGGGCCATAAATTCAGCTATGGTCCTGTATTGAAAGAAAGAGAGTTATTATTTCCTATTCCTACTGCTGAAATAAGAAATAACAAAAACCTTAAACAGAATTCAGGGTATTAAGATTTATAAAGAGGTAATATAAGAGGCTGAATAAGTGGCTGCTTTTTTTTGCTTATAACTTAATTAAATAGAACTTTAGCTAAACAAAAATAAATGATGACAATAAGGATAAAGGATCATAACAAGTTATTTTTAAAAGTTATTGGCGTGATGGTAATAGCCGCAATTTCCTTTCAATTCACAAGAGTGACTACTTCAGCCTTAAAACTTAAAAAAGGCGATCACATCATTCTCGTTGGCAATAACCTTGGTTCACGCATGATGAACTTCGGGCATTTTGAAACCGAGATGCAGCTTCGTTATCCTGATAGTTTGCTTTACATACGCAATATGTGTGATGGAGGAAACACGCCCGGTTTCAGACCGCATTCTGGCCGTCCGTCACCTTGGGCATTTCCGGGAGCAGAGAAGTTTCAAACGGAGCTTGCAAGAAATTCTGACAGCCAGGGTTTTTATGAAACACCAGACGAGTGGACTAGTAAGCATAAGGCAGACATTATAATAGCTTTTTTTGGCTTCAACGAGTCTTTTCAGGGAAAACAAGGACTCGAAAACTACAAAGCTGAATTGGATGCCTTTATTAAACATACATTAAGTCAAAAATACAACGGGGTAGCTCCGCCCGAACTGGCGATCGTTTCTCCCATTGCCTTCGAGGATCTTTCAAATAAGTTTGACCTGCCAAATGGCAAACAGGAAAATGCTAACCTTGTTATGTATGCTGAGGCTATGAAAGAAATTGCAGGTAAAAACAAAGTTCTTTTTGTTGATGTATTTACGCCAACAAGAGAATGGTTTCAGACAGCTAAAGCTCCTCTTACAATAGATGGTTCTCAACTTACAGACGCCGGCTATGCTAAATTTTCTACTTTACTTACAGACCAGATATTCGGTAAGGTCACTGCTACTGCAGAAGCTCATCGTGAATTGGTTCACGCAGCAGTAAAGGAGAAAAACTGGATGTGGCACAACGATCTTAAAATACCCAATGGGGTTCACGTTTACGGCCGCAGGTTCAATCCCTTTGGGCAAGATAATTATCCTACTGAACTTGTAAAGATCAGGCAATTAACTGCTATTAGAGATACTGCTATATGGGAAGCGGCTAAAGGCGAAAAAATGGACCTGGCTGCAGCGGATGCAAAAACTATAACACTCCCAGAGATAAAAACCAACTACAACCCCGATAAAAATGGTAGCCTGGAATACTTGTATGGAGATGAAGCACTGAGTAAACTAAAAGTAGCACCTGGTTATAAAATAGAAATGTTTGCTTCAGAAAGAGAATTTCCAGACTTAGCAAAACCGGACCAGATGTCTTTTGATAATAAAGGACGTTTATGGGTAGCTACCATGCCGACTTATCCTGCCTGGAAACCGGGCGATAAAAAGCCTAACGATAAGATCATTATTCTGGAGGATACCAATGGAGATGGCAAGGCAGATAAATCAACTGTTTTTGCAGACGGCTTATATCTTCCGGTTGGTTTCGAACTTGCTCCCGAAGGTGTGTATCTTTCGCAGGGCACCAACTTTGTTCTTTTAAAAGATACCAACGGCGACGATAAAGCTGATACTAAAGAAATTCTTTTAAGCGGTTTCGACGATCATGATAC
>JBBPZJ010000403.1:0-12829 GCA_038199395.1 Chitinophagales bacterium | reverse complement strand
TTATCCAAAGATTTGTGTCAATTATGATTCCATGCTTTTCTTCTGGCATAGCGTTCTGCTCTGACTGTTTCTACTTCCTGATTTATTTCCTGCATAGTCGGAGCGCCAAGTCGTTCAGCCTTTGAACGAAGCCGTTCAATCACTTGCATACATCCATCGCTGTCCGTTTGCTTAACCGCAATGAGATCCATGTCTGCAAGATCTTTCAAAAGCCGGTCAGCCTTTGGGTATAATATGTTCACTTGATACGTTACCATACCTGAATTTAAAGAAAGTTTGCTTTAAAAACCCGGGGAGTCTCAAGACGCACATCACCATGCTTTCCACCTTCGAACCCTTCCCGCCTTTGCAGTTTCTTCACCTGCAAATAATACTTGCTCCGGTATAAAATATAGAAAGTAAGTTATTCTTACTAAAAAGAGGATGACTCCAAATCTTGAGAAGGATTAGTTTCTTCATTTTCCGAGGTCCTTTTTGAGTTATTTATACGCCTTATTAAAAGAACCATTAAAAAAATAACCGCCGCTATTCCTCCAATCAATACTACTGTTCCCAATGTTTCATTTCCGCTGCATGATATGTTACACGATAAACCCAGCACTAGAAATGAGAGCGCAAGACCGCCCAATACGACTAACACTGTTAGCCAGGCTTTCCCACCTTCCCTGCGGCTCTTTTTTAACTCCTTAAGCAATTCTTTAAATTGCTTTTTAAGCTCTTTTTTTGGTGATACGGCATTACTACTTCCTGCTTCCTTCACGCTCTTTTTTGATGAAACAAAACTTCCATGTAATACATTATAAGTATTGAAAGAAGAAACCCGCTCATTTTTATTAAACACGAAGCAGATCAATATCAAGCTCGCCCAAAGCAGGACTAACTCACAACACTTCCTCTTAAAATAATTAATTTTAAAATGCTCTCCGGATCGTCTTTTTTCCGGGTAAAGCAACCATGCTGCAACCATGGAAACCAGTGACACCAAAGCAATGGAAAAGCTGAGGTGAACATTTATCTGGTCAAGTATTATAGCAATATACACTGCCATAATAAACAAGATAAAATGAGAAAACGCAAGGATAGTTCTTGCAGCGAGTTTATGCTGTTTTGCCCAAAAAGAAATTTGTATCATAAGTTTCTTGTTGAAAAGAAGGAAGCGATGGAAAAGCTTCAACAAGAAACATTATTTATTTTACACTTGCAACTTAAAGGGGGGCAAATAAACTAAAGCCTGAACGTCCTTAAGCATTCCACCAGGCTTTTCGCCTTCGAACCTTTTTCATAAATCGTTTAATAAGAAAAAGCCCGAATACGAACCCGCCGATATGCGCTCCATAAGCTACTCCTCCGGCCTCCTCTCCTCCCAACGTTCCGAGACCATTCATTACCTGGAAAACAAACCAAAGCCCCACAACTACAAATGCGGGTATGGTTACTACGAAGAAAAAAAACATCCACACATGTACTCCCCTTGTTGGAAACAATAAAATATAGCCACCCAACACAGCCGATATAGCCCCGGATGCGCCCATGCAAGGAATAAGCAAATTTTGCCCTAAGATTAAACTGGCAAAAACGTGACTTAACCCCGCGAGGATACCACACAAAAGATAAAAAACGAGGTATTTGATATGGCCGAGAGCGTTTTCGATATTGTCGCCGAAGATCCACAGGAATAACATATTGCCGAGTAAATGTGCAATACCGCCATGCATAAACATAGAGGTGACCAGGGTTAACAATACAGGAACGGGGGTATGTTGCAATCCCGGCATTTCAAATTGTTGTCCCGAATAAGGATCAGTTAAAACTTCAGCACGTGTAACAATGTCTGTACCTGAAAGTATCTCTGCAGGCACTGTTGCATAACCAAAAGTAACAGGCAAGTTATCTCCCCAGTTTTGCCAATGGATAAAAGCAAAAATATTTAGGGCAACTAATAGATAATTTACGAAAGGTGTAATGCTCCGGTCCCTGTTATCATCACCGATCGGTAAAAGCATCGTTTTCTTCTAAAGGGATACAGACTTAAAAACTGTATTAACTTAGGTAGTTTCATTATACTTTTTAAAAACTGAACTTGCAGTATGACCGCCAAAGCCAAATGTATTATTCAATACATAATCTACTTTTCGGTTTACAGACTTACCTATTATTATATCTAACCCTTCAGGGATAGCTTCGTCGAGGTTTTGTGTATTAATAGTTGCGGGGATAATATTGTTTTTTACAGCTAAAACACTAATGATGGTTTCAATAGCACCGGCTGCACCGAGTAAGTGTCCCGTCATTGATTTTGTGCCACTAATAGCGACGGGAAAACCATTAAAAAGTCTTTTAATACCATTTAATTCGCCAATATCTCCAACTCCGGTAGATGTTGCGTGTGCATTTATATAATCAACTTCTTTAGGGCCAATGTGTGCATCAGCCAAAGCTTTTGACATGCCCAGGTAAGCGCCCAACCCGTCAGGCGGCGTACCTGTAAGGTGAAAAGCATCTGCAGCCATGCCGCCGCCGACCATCTCTGCATATATAGGTGCACCCCTTTTTACGGCATGTTCCCACTCTTCTAATATGACTGCGCCGGCGCCCTCACCCATTACAAAACCATCTCTGTCTTTATCAAAGGGCCGCGAAGCAATTGCCGGCTCATTATTTCTTTTAGAAAGAGCCTGTGCCGCATTAAAGCCCCCGACAGAAGCAGTTGTGATGCAAGCCTCTGATCCTCCTGCAACCATAACAGTCGCTTTGCCAAGCCGTATGGTATCAAAGGCACTTATAATAGCATGGTTCGATGAGGCACATGCAGATACAGTACAGTAGTTAGGTCCATATAATTTGTGACGGATTGAGATAACCCCGGCAGCGATATCACAAATCATTTTGGGAATAAAGTATGGGCTAAATCGTGGTGTACCGTCACCCAGGCAAAAGTCTCTGACCTGCTCTTCGAAGGTAGCCATCCCTCCATTGCCCGAAGCCCATATTACACCGATTTCATATCGCTCCACTTCATCCATTTTAGGAAAGTCGAGTTGTGCATCCTTTATTGCCTGATCGCTTGCTGCAATGGCATATTGCGTATACAAATCATACCTCTTTATTTCTTTTTTGTCTATGTATTCACCGGCATCAAAATCTTTGACCTCACATCCGAAAGTTGTCTTAAACTTAGATGTATCGAATTTGGTAAACGGGGCTGCTCCACTTTTTCCCGCAACTATATTTTGCCAGAACTCATTGACGGAATTGCCTAAAGGCGTTATAGCTCCCATGCCGGTAACTACTACTCTTTTCATTTTATTCTTCTTTCGTTAAAATCGGTTTCTTTTGTCCATTTAAAACTAATTACCATTAAAAGCAAAGTAAACCTCACACACTTTACAAGGTGCTACCTGCTTTTGCCCCTATCATAAACTTGTTCAAAAATATTTATTCAACTTGAAAAGTTGACAGAAATGAAAAGTAAAAGTAATTATTCAAAGGTTATAGCGATTATTTTAATTAAGAACCGGCATTTTTTAAAAAGGCTCTGTATACAATAATTGTTTTAAAATAAGGACTGCTTTTATAACAAAGGGATGTTTTTTCAGTTGAAATAAGTGAATGGTGATCTGAAAAAACAAATGTCATATTTCGAATAATATTTACCAGCGAAGTTGCAAAGAGGCCTATCCCTGTTCTTCACCAATTACTATTTTGTAAGGCGATAAATGAAAAGAGCAGTTCTTTGTACAAGTACCGGAAATTCTTTGAGATTAATGGTTTCTTCCGGAGCATGCGATCCTGTTCCACTTGCGCCTAATCCATCAAGGCCTGCCACATATTTTGCTACATAAGAAATATCTCCTGCACCTCTTGAGCCCGGATCTCCTGCCCTTACCCGGCCTACGCCCATATCAGCAGAAACTTTGCTTAGCATTTGTACAAGTTCATCGTTTCGTTTTGTCGGCTCCATTGCAGGTATTCCGTCAACAAAAGTAATCTCAGCTTTTGTACCCGCCAGGTTATTGGTCTGTGCTATTGTTCGCATTTTCCCCCTCGCTGATTCTTTCTGCGCTTCTGTAAGAAAACGAAGATCGCCTTGCACAAAAGCAGATGGTGAAATAATATTTGTTTTACCTGACACCTGGGCTTTAATGGCGGCAGAGTCAAAGTTCGTTTCAGCGCCACCCACAAAAATACCGGGATTGAAAGTGAGGTATTTTTCTTTGCTTAGCTGCTCCCTAAATTCATTTACAATTCGTGAAGCTTCATAAATGGCGCCATAGCTAACGTTGAAAACACCGGAAGAATGCGCTTGTTTTCCGACGACATTCAATTGCCATCCGCTTGAGCCGCGTCGTGCGGCAACCACAGATGTAAGTCCTCCCGCACCTTCAAAAGCCAATGCTATTTCCGACTGTCGGGCCCTTTTGATGAAATCTGCACGACTAACAGAAACCGGCGAACCAGACTTTTCCTCATCGCCGGTAAAATAAGCAGTAATGGTAGTATGCTTCAACAGCTTCAATTTGTTCAAAGCTTTTAAAGCAGCTAATATAACCATATCGCCTCCTTTCATATCGTTTACACCTTGTCCTGATGCAGTTGAGTCACTTAATATTGTATATGGGTTAGCGGGCATATCAGGTTCAAATACAGTATCAAGATGGCCGATTAAAAACAGCTTTTTTCCCTTTTTCCCATTTCTGTAAGCAACAAGGTGCCCCGCTCTTTTTAAAGAATCGGGCAATGATATCCACTCGGTAGTAAACCCTATTTTATCAAATTCTTTGCGCAGCACATCGCCTGTTTTACGAACGCCTTCAACATTGAGTGTTCCGCTATTTATATTTACCAAACGCTCCAGTAGTTTCATAGTTTGCGGCATCTCACTCTTTATATTCTTAATAATCTTCTTTTCAACTTTTGTAAGCTGTCCATTTGATTGAAGCGTTGCCAGGACAAGTATTGTTAGTAATAGATTTTTCATGTTTTTATTTCTTGGGTACAAGCCCAACGAAAATAGCAATAGATTTCAATTTTATATAGAGATGAAGTCATTCACTTAAAAGACTACAAGAGCGAAGCTGATACGACAGTCAGGGATTGCTGAATGAAGAAAATTATAAAGCTGCATCGGCAAGAGTATCAAACGGAGACACCTATACATTAAAAGTGTGGTGGGATAAACGATAAAGTAGCAAAATGACTTATGGCAAAAGAGGCGGTTTCTACATCAAGAAGCGGCCTCTTTTGGTTTATGCAAATTCTCAACAATAAGAAAAACTATTTGTTCTCTCCCTTATTTAGCGTCGATTTGAGTTCTTCCATAATTTATAAAAAAGTGAGCACCTAAGTAGTTATTCACAGTTCAGAAACTTTCGTTACTTTAATTAGGCAGGGAAAGATTTTGCAATATATTTGGGCCGTATGAAAAAAACACTTTACATAAATACGCTTCCTTTTTTATTGGTCGTATTTGCTTATTGCAACGGTATTACCGCACGTGATGAGAAAAAAACTGACTCTACAGTTAATGTAGCCACAAATGCACCGGCTACAGCAAATAAAGAAGGAGAACCTACTCCTTTCTCTTCGATGAATCCTATTGATACTGCAGCCTACGACAGAATAAGTCATGAACTTGCAAATGGCGATACCTCAGGTAAATGGCCTGTAAAGGCACCCTACCCTTCTCCCGGAGCCATTCTACCTTTTCACCGTATTCTGGCCTTTTATGGTAATCTTTACTCAAAAAGAATGGGTGTTTTAGGAGAGTATCCTAAAGATGAGATGATCGCAAAATTGAAAGGAGAAGTAAAAGCATGGCAGGCAGCAGATACAAGCATACCAATAATTCCGGCATTGCATTATGTAGCGGTAACGGCCCAAGGTGCGCCGGGAAAAGATGGTAAATTTAGAGCTCGTATGCCTTTTCATCAAATAGACACTATTATCAATTGGGCAAATGAAATTAAGGGACTTGCATTTGTAGACATACAGGTTGGCTTAAGTACTTTGCAAGCAGAAGTTCCGGTGCTTGAAAAATATCTGATAATGCCTAACGTGCATTTAGCAATAGACCCTGAGTTTGCAATGCTTGGTAAAGGGGGAAAGCGGCCAGGAAGTGTAATAGGCACCTATAATGCTGATGATATTAACTATGTTGTCGACTACCTTGCCGCTCTTGTTAAGAAAAACAACATTCCTCCCAAGATACTAATTGTGCATCGTTTTACTAATCCGATGGTAAGAGAGTTCCAACGAATTAAAAGAGTGCCCCAGGTACAAATTGTCATGGATATGGACGGTTGGGGAGATAAAACGCTGAAAAAATCTTCCTATATCTTATATGAGAAAAGAGATCCGGTGCAATTTACCGGCTTCAAAATATTTTATAAAAACGACATAAGATCAGGTGCAGATCAACTGTACTCTCCCCGGGAGGTTTTAAGTTTTCAGCCAAAACCAATTTACATTCAGTACCAATAATTTTTTAATTTATTAATTTTAAAAGCCCTGATAGAAACACTGTCAGGGCTTTTGAATTCATTAAAGAAAAAATTTAATTAGTCGTTGCTCTTGTTCACCTTTGGTTGTAGAAGATAAATGTCGAACCTGGCTCCCCTATCTGCTTCTCCTGTATTCGGTTACTCTTTCAATGGCCGCAAATCCTCATTACCGTTGTCCGGCAGATCACGTCAAGTATCGTTGGAATTTTTGTAATCCTCTGTATAGAAACTACGTCTGAAGGTAGTGCTTGTTCCCTTTCGTTAAGTTGCATTATCTGATGTAAATCTCCTAGAAATCAAAAATCATGCAGGCAAATTAATTAAACAGGAGATTAATAGAATTATACATCAATGCTACTTCTTGTTCTGTATCTAAAACTGCTGTTGCCTCCCTAATTTTACGCAATGATAGAGGCTTCAGAATTGCGTTTGGGAAATTATGTACTGCATAAATCGGGTGTACGAGTTCTACCGGTAAAGATTACATTTCAACATTTCGAACTGCTATCTAAAGGTGGAAATAAAGATATGTTTCCGATTGCACTAAAACCGGAAACACTTAAAAAGTGTGGATTCGTAGAAAATAATAAATATCATTTACTTCCAAATACAAGAGAATTTGCACTTACGCTCCCGGTGATGGGCAATAATAAAAACGAGATCTCTGCCTACATCAATAGTAATGGAGATACTTATGCAAGGGCTGTGATAAATGATCTTGTAATTAGCAATAACTTTTATTATTTACATCAGTTACAAAACCTTTATTATCTTCTTGTTGCAAAGGAAATGGAGGTCTTCATTTGATAAATTCGCTGTATAACACCAAAAAGTTCCTTTTAATATCAGTGACAAAAAGGGGGACGCAATTGTTACAAAAAGCAAACCTCCTGAGCCATTCTACTATACTGTGGCATAGTTGTTTTATACAGTCAGGAGATCTTTTTATTTCTTAAAGCAAATTAATGATTTCAATTTCTTAACTATTAAAATCAATATTATGTCACAGACAAATGACTTAAACAGTTCCTCAAGCTTGAATGATGATTTAAATAACGATATTTCGACGGGCGCATCGAAAGCTAGAAATACTACCGATGATCTTATTGACAGGGCAGGAAATACCGCAAGCCATGTAGGAAACAGAGCCGAAAACGCTGCTGATCATTTCGGTAGCAACGTAAACAGCAGTGCAGGTAATTTAGAAAACAGAGCAGAGAATGATGCGGATCGTTTAGGCAACAACGCAAAATATGCAGGAGAAAGATTGGAAGACAAAGCCGACGATGCAAAAGATGATGGAAAAAACCTTTGGGAGAAAGTGAAAGATAAAGCTGAAGATGTTGGTGATAGTATAAAACACGCTTTTGATTAAAACATTGTATTACATCAAAAAAAGCCCGCTAATTGCGGGTTTTTTTGATGTCCTAATTAACTGGTTTTGTTTGCTTACAAGTGTTGTGAACAGGCCGGTTGTTTAAGAGTAATCAATAATCTATAAGGTTAAGGCGAGGTAAGACAATCAAAAAGCACTAACACTATCATAACTTCAGATTGCAATTAGTAAAGATTCCTTAAGTTATCACAGATATATCTTTTTACTGGTATGTAATTTGCAAACATGAAAACAAATCAATGCTTCTCTCACTTCTAATGTCTGGTGAGAAGTAAAAAAGCCATGAAATCTATTACTATATCTGGTCATAATGACGAACGATTAAACGTTCTTGAAGTTATTGGAAGTTCTGGTTTAGGGGGAATGGAAAATTATCTCAAAAATTTTATAGCAAATCTGTCTTCTACACATTTCCAGGTCACTTGCATAGTTCCCAATGAAAGTCCATTTACTGAAACGTTAAGAGAATTGGGTGTTGAAGATATTTTTATTACGCCCATTGAGGATGATCCTCTATGGCGGGCGATTCAACTGACGTGTGAGGTAGCACGCCTTCATCAAATTGATGTACTACATGCGCACATGCCCAAAGCACATGTTCTGGCCGGCGTCGCCGGCTCGTTGATTCAGAAACCAGTTGTTGCGACGGTACACGGTATGAATATTACTTCGCACGAGCTGGGGATTACGAGAGCTGTGGCATCACATCTAATCACAAATTGCCAGGAGTCATATACGCAAGCCCTGGCGATGGGTGTTCCTTCAGAGCGTGTGGATCTTATTCGCAATGGTGTAGACACGAGTGTATTTACTCCTGTTCGTCTCGACAATCAATTTCGACGGTCTATCAATGTACCCGACACTACACCCCTTATTGGTTTCGTGGGTCGTCTCGAGCACGAAAAGGGACCAGATCTTTTTCTTCGTATGGCAGAATATGTTCATCAAATTCGCCCCGAAGCGCATTTTGTAATTGTCGGTGATGGATTCATGCGCACGAAACTGGAGGAAATGTGTAAGCAAATGCGAATGGAGGACTGTGTACACTTTACCAACTGGTCTTCTGATACTTCCGATGTATACCCTTCTCTCGACTTGTTGGCACATACTTCCCGGAGTGATGGAACGTCATTAGTACTGCTTGAAGCAATGGCGTGTGGATGTCCTACTGTCGGTCTTGCCGTTGGCGGGGTACGTGAGATTATTGAGAATGAAATTACCGGCTTCATTGCAGGCCCCGGGGATTGGGAAGGCGTTGGTATCAGGATTATACAACTACTAGAGCATCCTGAGCGTTTAGAAAGAATGCGCATCTGTGCACGTGCAAGAGTGGAACAACATTTTAATGTTGCAGTTAATAACACCCTGGTAGCAGAAGTTTTGCGTAAAGTTGCGAACGGACACCACATTCAGCGGCTGGGAAGTAGTTCAAACGACGCAGCCGAGATAAGTAGCCGCGTTTCTTTAGATAGAGTGTAGGCGCAGTCAATTTATATCAAACTTCTTTCTGTAGAAATATCAGGATAACGAGGTTCACTCATGATTTCTCAGATCGAAAATTCACCTCTCTGTTTAAATTTTTAAATCAATTAAGTGGACACGCTTTCGACGCCTGGTGAACCATTTTCAACAATTTCTTTTTACGTAGTTGCTCATGCAGACGATTGGCAACTTTTCATGCAGCCAAATGCATACAAAGACCTTACAAATTTTGGTACAAAAGTAGTTTTTATTATTACCACGGCAGGCGATGCAGGAACAGACGAAATGTATTGGGCATCTCGTGAGGAAGGATCAAAAAGTTCGATCCGGTTTTGTCTCGCTCCATTGTCAGCTATTGTTGAATCCTCCGGCAAAAGAGAACTCCACGCACGTGGCATTAGTTACTGGTCAGCAAACAATGCTACATGTTACTTTCTTCGTTTGCCCGATGGCAATCTCGGAGGTGAAGGATTTCCAAAAAATAGTCATCAAAGTCTTTCCGGGTTTAGAGCCGGGCGAGTCGACGCTATTGCTGCAGTTGATAACTCGTCGAGTTACAAAGATTGGTCAGACTTGTCTTCTACAATGCAAGCCATTATCGAATTTGAAAGCAAAGAAATTCCTGAACCAAGTATTAATTATTTAAACCCTGACCTGGACCAAAATCCAAACGATCATGCTGATCATATTGCAACAGGACAAGCTCTCAAGGAAATGCCCATTATTTCAAATTTAAAACAAGCTTTATTTGTGGGATACAGCGTCAATACCGTACACGAAGAGTTGGCACCAACAGATTTGTTCTGGAAAGCAGGAATGCTTGCCGCTTATGAGAAAGCTGTTTTTGATAATAGTGGTTACAGCACTTTAAAAGAGAGCGTTGCCACTTATTTAAAATGGTGTTTATGTAGTTCTCGCTTCATAATTAAGAGTCCGATAATAAGCCCTATTCATAAAGCTACTTAGTCGTTAAACAGCAGCTTTCAATACAGTCAGTTAAAAGGAAAAAGAGAAGATTATTTTGTTCAGTATGCAACCAACATTCCACCGCTACTTCGGGCTTTGTACTAAATAATACCAATTCTAAACAAATATTAATGGAAAATACACAAACAAATGATGAAAAAAATAAGCAAGTAACTCCTCCTGTAGGTAGTGTACGATTTGGCGATCTTCACCGTCTCGAACCTCTTACCAGATCTTTTGGCTACGAGCGTGGGCATCCGATTGATCGCTACTATATAGAGAAATTTTTGAAGCAATACGAAAAAGATATTTCTGGTCATGTAATCGAAATTGGCGACGACCGCTACACCCGCATGTTTGGCACAGGTGTTACTCGTTCTGATGTTCTTGACCAGGCTCACCCGGACTCTAATCCTACCATTATCGCCGATCTTGCGAACGCCGATCACGTTCCAACCGACTCCTTTGATTGTGTTATTATCACTCAAACACTGCAGTTTATTTATGATGTTCATGCTGCAGTTAATACGCTTCATCGAATTCTTAAACCGGGCGGAGTAGTACTTGGCTCGCTTCCGTCACTTAGTCCTATTTGCCGTTGTGATATGGACAGATGGGGCGATTATTGGCGTTTTACAAGCGCAGCCGTTCGCAAGCTTTTTATTGAGTGTTTTGAACCTGATAATATTCATGTCGACTCCCATGGAAATGTACTGGTAGCAATGGCGTTTCTGCAAGGCATGTCAGCAGAGGATATGACTACCCAAGAACTTGATTACAAAGACCAGGATTATGAGGTACTCATTACCATACGGGCGGCGAAAAAATAGCGGGTTGCTTTTAATCATTCTTTCATCTGGGTTTAACGCTAAAGCATTTGCAAGAAACAAGCTAAGTAAGTATAAGAATGCATCAATAGCTATTATTTGGTGAATGTGAAATTTTGCATACTTACTTTCTGGCTTCCACCGGTACAATACACTCTTAAGGTCTTTGGATTTTGCCAGTTTGCACTGTGGTCTGCTATTGAAACTGTTTTAGTCAACGGGCCGTAGCTAAAACTAATTTGAGAACTACCGGTTGCGGAAATAGTTAGATTTTGCAGATTATTGGCAATATTACCGGTGCTTACGCCATCAGTGTAATCGGCTAACATGTCCTGCCCATTGCACTGGATATGAAAACCACTGGATCCAAAACTTGGCGTCATGTAATCTAACTTTGCTATAATTTTTCCAGCGCCATCCAATACTTGTAACTGTGCAAAATCAACTCCATTACCGACTGTTAAACCTTCTCTCTTATAATTGCCATTGATCGTCCAGGCACCTGAAGTGTTAGTACCAAGATCAAAATTGAGAACCGCCTTTCCGGCATTGCCGTAATACTGAAAAGTGACGTCTCTGTCAAACCTTCGGCGATAGCTTATGGCTCCGGTACTCACTACAAAATTGTCATTTCCAGCGGGCGAATAAGACGTAAGCCCCGTATTGTTAGCCAGTTTTGGAGTTGCAAAGGGCAAACCTGCCATCAGGTTAACTACTGTTTTGTTCGAGGCTGCAGACAAAAACATTACCGGCTCAGCAGTTTTGGAATTTGAAGTAGCTATCGGAAATTTCTGCTCCTGTATAGTATTAAGACCAGTTATTTTCCACCTTAGAATGCCGCCGTGTACACTTTCATCATTGTGATATAAATAATAATCATTGCCCTCTTTTACTACCGCCGGAGAAAATGCATTACCGGCAAAAGCAGCATTGGTAACCTCGTCTGCATTATATTGAGGTCCGGTCTTGCCAAACTGTCCTACAAACAAACCATTGTCATAAAAATGGTTCCAAATATTAGTCTGGCTCTGCCTCCACCCTTCCCCATTAAAACCCCAAAAAATACTTTTGTCAATGGCAACTGCTACATTCCCTGCATACTCGGGCGGTCCGTTACCAATATCAAATGAACCATCAACAGGAAATTCACCAGAATAACCAACAGGAGTGGCCAACGAAGTTTTCCATAACCACGCACCTGTTAAGGGATTCATACCACCTAAGTGATAAGAACCCTCAGGCTCAATAGCATTTTTATCACGGTCTTTATCAATATTGCCCCTAAAGTTCACAAGAACATTCCCCGACGTTACTTCCCACGGCCTTATGTGAGCACCTGAGTGTCTTGGATCAAAAATATTTGAAGGTCGTGGATTTGTAAGAATGGTAGTGACTGCCGAATAAACAGGATCATTTGAACCATCAAAATTTAGCAAAGTTTGTTTTTTCCACGTTACACGCTCATTTAAACCATTTGCCTCCACTCCATATAAATCCCCGTTAGAAGCCATCCTTACTCCACTTAAGGAAGTAGCGACATTAGTGTACCTTATGCCCCATGTCGTATCTAATTCTACTACTTCGGTTAATCCTCCTCTTCTTGTTAAAGTGCCGTAAGTTTTTCCATTTGAAAGTGTATTTAGAGTTTTTACTCCTCC
>JBBPZJ010000402.1:0-8709 GCA_038199395.1 Chitinophagales bacterium | reverse complement strand
GGTATTTTTAAATGAATTTTCGCAGGAGAAAGTACAGGGATATACGCTGTAGTCTTATTAATTAACACTTGGGCGGTATTCCTTGCTCAATGCCTGAGTTTATACGGCACAGAAGAGACCCAAAGAAGTGTAGGGGGATAATTAAAATAATGTTTGACAGTGATTTTAATTCACTGACACTTTCTTGCAACTACGTTTGATTTAGTTATTGAAGGAAGATTTAAACTGGCAGGCGTGATTGACAACGGAATGAAAACCGTATTACAACTTTTGAAGTGAATTAATAATCATATCCATTTTATCTTCGGCCACAGGCAATTCTGATTTATTCTCAAGAAGCAATATTCCTCCCTCTTTTCTTATAAGTTTTTTAGCATAATTGATATTCGCAATATAGCTCCTGTGAATGCGTACAAAATGGTCAATCCCGGAAAGAATGAATTCGAAATGTTTAAGGTTCTTACTGACAAGTAGACTTGAAGTATCGCAAAAAAAAATACTGGTATAGCTGCCTTCTGCCTTGAAATAACAAATGTCCTTAAGATTAAGGATGTCAAAGCCACCGGCAACAGGCACCACAATTTTTTTATAGTTATTGGGCTGGAGATTTTCCTTTAACGCCGGTAAAAGTTCTAGACTCGATGGTGCTTGTTTCATGTAAACCCTTTTAATAGCAGCGTTTAACTTTTCTTCCTGCAAAGGCTTTAACAGGTAAGCGACAGCACTCATTTCAAATGCTTTCATAGCATACTCGTTATAGGCTGTTGTAAAAATGATTTGAAAAGTAATTTCTTCAGGGTTGAAAAATTCAAGTAGTTGAAGACCGCTATAAACCGGGAGCTCAATGTCGAGAAATACTATATCAGGGGAATGCCTCTTTATACTTTTGACCCCTGAAGGAAGGTCGGAACATTTCTCAATCACTTCAACTTCTGGCTCTATGTCTTTCAACATTTCTTCTAATAGATTTGCTGCAGCAGGTTCATCCTCAATGATGATTGTTTTGAGCATAAGAGTATGTTTTAAGAAGCTTTAGGCCGTAGCTGCAAACACCATTGGTATAGTAATGATAACTGTAGTTCCAGCGGGTGAGCCATCAATATTTACCTTGTCAATTATTTTCAGCTTTGTTTTTTTATCAATGGTTTGGTTGATCAGATCTATTCTTTTTTCATTTGCTGCTGTTGCAAAAGAATGATGGGCTATCCTGCTTTTATTAATTTCTTTACTTCTTTCTCTGCCAATGCCATTATCATCTATGACAACTTCAATTACCTCCTCGTCTTCTGCCTTACTAATCCTTATCATCAGGATTTTATCTCCTTGCTTATGAAAAACACCATGCTTAATAGAATTTTCCACATAAGGTTGTATCAACATGGGTGGTATAAGTATAAATTCCTGATCAAGTGCAGGATCAATTTTTATTGTTACGTTGAAAGTCTCCCCATATCGGGCCTTCTCAATGTCTGTGTACAACTGAAGAATTTCAATCTCTTCTCCCAACGTAATGGTTTGCTTACTACTGCTATCTAATATTTTTCTTATTAATTGGCTGAATTTTCCTAAATAAAAACTTGCACTTTTTTTGTCATTGAAATACACAAATCCTTGTATAGTATTTAAAGCATTGAAAATAAAATGTGGGTTCATTTGTGAACGGAGCGCCGAAAATGTTAGCTCATCTAATTTGTGTTGATATGCTGTCTCCGCTAATATTTTGTCAGTCTTTTCTCTTGCTAATTGATTCTGTAATTGTAATTGCCGAAAACGGTACTGGTAAAGGAAATAAACGCCAACTGAGATTAAACTTATGATGATTATAAT
The DNA here is from genome assembly GCA_038199395.1 of Chitinophagales bacterium. Taxonomy (GTDB): domain Bacteria; phylum Bacteroidota; class Bacteroidia; order Chitinophagales; family Chitinophagaceae; genus Segetibacter. The sequence continues at coordinate 6,882 of JBBPZJ010000402.1, read as the reverse complement.
GCTATATAACCAATGCTTATGCAATAACTGCAGGTTTAACTTTTTTTCGTTTTGTACTTGCATCTTTTCCTTTTGCACCTCCAGAAAAGCAACCTTTGCATTGTAGTTAAGCTTATTCAAACTATCCCTGATTTCATAATACCGGTTCAAAAATGCATTCGCTGTCTTATAATCCCCCTTGCCCTCATAAGCCTTGCTTAACCCCATTAACGCCTGCAGAAATTTGTCCCTGTCGCCTTGTTCTTCCGCCTTCCTTTTTAGTTCATCAAAAGCTTTAATAGCATTCATGTACTTTTTACTTTGCAGGTAATACTCTGCTGGCAGGTAATCGAAAAAACCAAAGCAGCTCCCAAGAGAATCCATCATGTTTTTTTTTGCTTTCAAGACATAATAGCCTGCTACATTTAATTGACCGGCCTTCATGGTAATAGCAGCTTTATGAAGATCAATTAAAGCAACTGGCAAAAAAAGACGGTTGTTAAAATGGTTATCCAATAACCGCATAAAACCCGTATCCGTAAGCAAACCCAACGAATGTTTTTTCAATGCCAACCAATACATATAGGAAGTATATGTTTTTAAGTCTTCCTGCAATTGCTCAGCCTCATTTACATATTGGATGGCCCCTGCTGTGTCTTTCATCGTTAAATGAATTTCTGCTAAGATATACGCCACAATAAAAAGCCGGTTCTTTTGCCCCACTTTCTTATAATAATCGTATAGGTATTTTGTCCATTGCCTGGCATTTTCTTCCTGCCCCGGCCACTCCCAATACAGTTGTGCCAAATTATTAACAGCCTGTATTTTTAATGCTTCATTTGTGTTCTGTTGGGCATAGTTTTGTTGTTCCAGCAAATTTTGAGCAGCCTTTTCACCTTCTTTTTTGTGAATATATACATGCGCTAATCTGTAATACACTTCCAACTTCACTGAGTCCTTTTTTGTTGAATCAATATTCCAGTCATCCAGTAATTGTTTAGCGTCAAGAGCATACTGCTCGGAAAGCTTTAAGCCTTTATAGATGTTAATATCCGACAGCAATAATTTGGCAGTAATGGCTTCGGGGTACAGGTGCTTTTTTATAGCAAAATGCAAAAGACTGTTCGCTTTTGCAATAGCCTGTTTAGTTTCATCGTAAGCACCGCATGCAGAGACCTGGGCATTCCACCAAAGCTCTTTTGCCAACAGTTTTTGGTCGTTTGTCACACTTGCAACGCGGTACACAAGATGCAGGTAAACGGAGGACAAACTGTCTTGAAACTTTGATCTATAGTGGAGCGCCAGAACACCTGCAGCATCCATTTGTTCAGCCGGCGTTTTTGCATGTTGAAAGCTGGTCAGCAATTCTTTTTCAGGATAAAAGGTTGGGTAGAACACTTGTGCCTTTGCCGTACAAGTGCAAAAGAATACGAGAATAACAGATGCAATTTTTAAGCAACGGAAGCAGCGGTAAGTAAATAAAGAATACACGCTGTTTAGGCAAGGGAAGGGGGATCTCAAAATTAGTCCTTTACCTTTTCTATGCTTCTCTTTTTTAGAGCTACACGATTTTAAAATTGGTAAGACCTTTAACAATGGATCATTAAACAGAGCGGTTTCATCCTGTATGGATGATAAATATAGATAAGAAATGCAAACTATGAATGTTAGTTCGAATAAAATCATATTTGTCGATGTATAAGCCTTCTCACATAGCAAAGCTAAATTAAATAGAAGCATTAATACTAATATCACACAAAGTCAAAAGCGCCATACAAAAAATGAGAATAGGGTTTGGTATCTTAATGAAAATGGTGGTGGCAGGCTGGTGTTTTATGTCGGTAGATATCTTACAGGCTCTATTCACCTGAAATCGAATGTAACCACTCAATTGGAGCACGGCGCTGTGCTGCTTGGTTCTCTCAATCCATACGATTACGATAAGAAAATGTTTACCGCTTTTATCTTTGCCTACAATCAGCGCGACATTGGTATAACAGTTTGCCGCCTGTATCGATCTTGTATTCAGCGTAACTCCTTCTGAATGAATACCAAAGAAAGATGCCGGGTAATCTTTTGCAAACGGGTAATCTTTTGCAAATTAGTTAACTGATTTAAAGATTAGCCAGGCAAAAACAATCACTTTTCTTATTCCCATCGTGCGTTGTATTTTATCGAAGCTCTATAGGTGGTATCTATGATTTTATTTAAAATTTTGTGGTGACTGGTATATCTCGTCTCAACAAATAACTTAAAAATTTCTATACGCATTTATAGGGACCACGATGTACAAAATCACTAAAATCTATTGCTGCATTTTATTGATTTTTGTACTTAGCTTTTGTAATTCTATCGCACATTGTTGTGTCACTCACTTCATCTTTTATTGCTCGCTTTAGCACTTTTATCAATTACCACTTCGGTTGATTTGTACAGGTAAAAAACATCTTTTAATCCTGGTTGTTTCACCTTAAAAGAAGAGAATGTAGAACGATGAACATCATCTAAAACAACAGGCACCCTGTAATCTTTTTTATCAGCAGTTAAGGTGATATTCGAAAACGTAACATCAGCGGCATGACGTATATAAACCGCCCATGAAGGCAACTCTTTAAACATGCTAAAGTCGGGGTACTGCGCCGGTATTTCAGGAACGCTATCCAAGGCAGCTAACGCTACTTTTGCAAAAAGAGGGTTACCACCACCGGGATGTTTGATCTCAATATTCTTTAAAGTAACACCCGTTATCTTTTTATCAGGCAGGCCTGTTATTATGATAGCGGGAGAAATGTTGCGCGGCATGTCTTCAACAGGGCCTTCATATTGATAGCCTGCATCTGGTTTGCCTTCAGGTACTTCTGCATAAACATTGCTTATCGATACATTATTCATCCTCGACGTCTTCTCGCCCCACCGTTCGGCCACCCGCAGAAAAATAACATTGCCGGTATTGTACACCTGTAAGCTGTCAACCTTTATATTTTCAATGTAACCGCCATCTACCGCTTCCAATGCAATGGCCGAACGGTAGGTATCGAAAACCTTGTTATTTGTGATATTGATGTTTTTAAAGCCACCGCGGGAAACGGTTCCGAATTTTATACCGTTGGCACTGGTACGAACAGTATTGTTGTAAATAAAGATGTTGTTACAAAAGAATTTTGGATCATGCGATTTAAGGCAAATCCCATCATCAGCAGCATCAATATATGAATTGGTTACAGCAGCGCTGTCGCAGTCAACAATATCAACGCCGTCTTCGTTCCAAAACTCTTTATTATCCACATAAATATGGTCCACAATCAGGTTGCGGCACTGGTCGTATGTTTGGTTCCAGCTTGCAGAATTTCGTAAGATGATATCTTTGATCACCACGTTCGTACACCCTTTCATATAAATATTCATTGGCCTTTTATCTACTTCAATACGTCCGTACTTCAGCGGATCTTTTATAAATCCCTTCTCAACCAGGTCGAAAAAATTCTTTGCAAGCGTTTTACCCTGCCCGTCGATCATGCCTTTACCTGTGATACCTAGGTTGTGTTGGTCAATAGCAAAAACGAGGGCAGTCCAGCTATTCCTTTCATAGTCAAAAGGATTTAATGAACCGAGCAATACGGCCCCTTCCTCCAACTGCAGCGTAACATTCGATTTGAGATAAATGGTACCTGTAAGAAACCTGCCAACATAAAAGACCAACCTGCCGCCACCATTGGCACTAATGTAGTCGATGGCGTATTGAATAGAGCGGGTGTTAAGGGCAATACCATCGGACTTGATACCGAACGACGCTGCCTGGTAATCTTTCGCCCATACCTGCACAGACAGAAGACAAATGATCGTGAGAATTAAAAATTTTTTTGAGGCCATTATAATAATTTGAGGGTTAGTGGCGGTATTTAACTTAATATGTCTACCCAATTGTTACGGGCCCAACCAGTCCCATTGATTGTATCGGTTGGTCCTTTCTTTTTTCGTTGGTCCAGTACTGCGCAACTGCGTTATCTTTCAGGGTCTTCATATAATTACCCATGGTAGTTACCACTTTTATTTCAATAGTATTGTTGCCGTTGTGTAATGCATTTTGCAAGGAATAAATACGCCTTCCATACCATTGAATGCCCAGCGACCTGCCATTTACAATCAACTCAGAAATGCCATATACTTTTCCAAGATTCAGGTGGGTAACCTGGCTTTTGTCGCTGACATTTAAAGTACCACGATAGATAACGGTTCCGGAGAAAGAAACATATTCGGGCAACTCTTTCAGGTCCTTTAAAACATTCATTTCGGTTTTCTTATCAGACCCGTTGAGGTGTTGAAACTCAACCTGCCAACTGCTAACTGCAGTGGCATTATTTGCTGTTGATACAGGCTTAGGTTTCCATGGCTCCCCTTTTTTATTATTGTCGAAGACGACCAATACAGAATCTGCAGGTCCTAAGTCAAGGGTGATGCGATTTGAATCTGCAACTTTATAACGCTCCCCATTTTCGGCATCCCAGATCCAGGCTTGCTTGCCTTTGGTCATGTCTTCGTTTGGCGATATTTCAATGGGATGGGCATCATCCATGCTTGAATTGATAAAATACAATATCTCTGCACCTTTTGCCTGGTACCTTACTTGTGTAACAAAGCTGTCGGGATTATTGATACGGACATAAGGTGTGATGTTGTATTTGTCCTGCAGGCTTTTATACCATTGAATAAAATTCTTTTCGGGTTTGTTGATGAAAATAAAACGGTCGGTAAAAGTCTTCATCTTTTCTACTGCGGCCTTCACCTCGTTGTCGCGCTGCTGGTAGTTTGCCCAGCCTAAAGACTTGTTTGGATAGGTGTCAATGCAAAAGATCCTTCCACCATTTTCGACAAAAGACAAAAGTTTTTGAGCGGTGGCCGGTTCCAGGCTTTCCACCTGTACAAGAAAAATGGTGTGGTATTTTCGGGAACCATAAGTGAGGTGTCCGTCTTTAACCGTTGCATCGCGTATGATCGTTTCCGATACGTAATCGCATGCATTTCCGTTCTGGTGCATCGCTTCCCAAACCAGCGGTAGGTGAACGGGGTAAGACAATGATGGGAATGGTTCATTTTGCGCACCATACATGCTCCACATGTCTGCTACAGGTGGCAGGATGGCCAAATCGGCAAACATATCAGCCTGTTGTAAAAGGGCTGATATACGGGCTTTATAATCTGTAAAATGTTTAAAGTATGGCCACAGGTTATTGCGTTCGTTCAGGTAACAACCGTACCGGATCCAACCGGGAAAAGGTGCAACGGGCGGAGAATAATTGAAGCCATGAAACACAGGATGGGTAACACCGGAAATGGTGCTTAAATCACCGGTTACTTTCATTAGTTCAAGGGTTGCATTAAAAACAACATCAGTATTCGTAAGTTCTTCGCAACTGATGAGTCTTTTACCTTTCAGATGCGCTGCCGAAGAAACAAACTTATTGATCATAGTATAACCTTTTCCAACCCTGGGATCTGTTTCAGGCATTTCTTTACCTATACCAGCCTTAATCCAGGTCTCGCATTCGGGAATGTCCATGTCAAGGCTTCCCTCGAGAGGAAAGTAACCGCGGCCATAAGCCTGCGCCCTCGATTTTACATTATTATCGCGGCACCACTTTGTAAACGTGTTGATAAATCTCTCATTCAGCAGTTCGGTTTTTGTAAGATCGAAATCATACCTCACACGCTGAATCATATTCTTCATGTCAGGCCCTAACTCAGCGCCGTAGTTATAATCGTACACATTGCCCATCGACCCAACTTTAAACTGGGTAAATGGCAGGTAAGGCATGAGATCGTAGCCTCTTCTCTTTTTGAATTCTTCCGGCATGTCGGCCGTCCAGTTGGCGCCTTCGAGTTCCATGCTGTCGGTGAAAAAGGCCCGGATATGTTTTGATAAAGGCCCGATCTTCTGTTGGATACCGTCAGACATGTGGTTGAGGTACTTTGTAACTGCAGCCTTATCATAATGATTAAGAACAGGTCCATCGGCACCGGGAGCGCCGTTGATTACTTCAAGGAAGCCGGCAATTTTTACGAGCGCATACAATACATATTTCCCTTTGGGAATAGTGGTAGTGATGTAACCCGTTTTTATCTGATGCGAGAGGTCTATTACTTCATCCATGCTTTTAAACGGATCGGGCACCAGCTTTACCGCAAGTATTTCCATCTTTCTTCGCGCATACGGACTGGAAACCGCCGGATCGGCCTCTTTGAGCAGATCAAATACAGAGGCTTCGTAATCGATCTTACCCTCCAGTTTTTTGGTGCCTATCAAAACGATCTGGGCACGCTCTTCACCCTGCAGATATTCTGCACCAAATGGCCAGCCTGAACCCACGATGAGGTCACAGGTAAGACTAAGTGATTTTGCTTCTGTAAATACGTGTTGCAGCGCGGCGATCCATTCATCACCTAACCATCTTAACGACGGTATGCCCATATCATCTGTTCTTGCAGGAAATTTTACAGGGTTGATTTCGACTCCCCCGATGCCTGCTTCTTTCAGCAATCGAAGTTCGCGGGACAACTCGCTCTTTTCCACTTTATCACCATTCCACCACCAGCGCACAAAAGGGCGGTAGCCGGCAGAAGGATCTTTAAAAATCTTGTATAAATCGGAGGCAGAAGCTGCATTTTCTGCAAACATAATGTCACGGGCAAAAGACGGTAACGAACTTATAATTGCAGTACCGGTAGTAGCTATCGAACTATTTAAAAGAAATGTTCTTCTTTTCATTAAAGCGGCGGTTTCATAGGTTAAAGTATCGTTTTTCAAGCAGGTCTTTCATCCAAAGGTTCAGGCGCCACTGTTCATCAAAAGGGGTACCCTTTCTATTCGCAAAAACCAAATAAGGCGGCGGCCCAAATTCGGGGGTG
>JBBPZJ010000401.1:0-3480 GCA_038199395.1 Chitinophagales bacterium | reverse complement strand
TATTAGTAAGTGCCGAAGAAATTAATCAACGCCACACACTACAACAGATAAAAGAACTGGTACAATCAAAGCTGAAATAAGGAGTAGCTATTTTATTATCGCAGTATTACATGCACGGATACCAATGTCAGCTTGTTGTACGTCACCCTATTTGGACACAGCGTTCACTTCATGGGAGTAGTTGAAAAACCTCAACAGCCCACCGCACATTTGGCGCATTTGCAAGCCGCACATAGCCGCCACAAAAGCCATCCTTGGAAAGAGCCAAAATTTCCCTACGCTCATGGCAGACACCTCAACTGTAAGACTTAAATTGCGGCTTCACTCAACCAAGACAAACATATAATGAACTTATTAGAAACTGGAATTGAAAAAGGCTTACTAAAATTTGACCCTGAAAAGAATTTCGTTACGTATGTCCATCAAAACAAAAAGCGTAGTTATAACAACCCCGAAGAAAAAGTTCAGGTTGAGACTTTTCTATCATTAATTCTAATTTCAGACTATCCAGTAAATCGAATTAAGTTATTTCAATCGGTTCAAATCGGCTCTCGGACGACAGAAGCGGACATTATTGTTTACGAAGATGATGATTGTGAGTGCACATATATTGTTGTAGAGTGCAAAAAAGAAGAAATTACCGACCAGGGCGCTGAAGAAGGTTTTCCCGATATTGAAATAAAAGACTTACAAGGAAATTTGTATCGATATCTTGAAGTTAAGGTGCAGCAACGAACCTTTATGAACGTTGCCAAATATTTACCCGAAAGTCAGCTTAAACCTTCTGAAACAGTTGCCTTAAATTTAAGTGATCTTGTACGATATTTCGAAATTGAAAGAATAACCGGAGTTACCACTATAATCATTTGGCTTGTGTTGAACCGTTTGTGTATTGTTCCCGAAAATAATTTTAGACTCTTTTTTCAAACTTCCAAAGAACTGGAAAAAATCTACAATACTCAAAAAAAATACCGGACATTTAAACGAAAATCAGGCAAAGGAGATGTAGTCGACGGGGTGCATAAAGGTGTTACCGTAAACTTTCATTTTAGTTTAAACGAGTTGAAAGAGTGGCAATGGTAAAATTGATTTTTATACTATGTAATGTCAAAAACATAGATTTGCCAAAAGACAGAAATGAAACTGGGAGACTACGATTTGAACTCGATTGTTTTAGGTGACACTATTGAACTTTTAATGCAAATTCCAGATAATTCTATTGATTTAATTTTTGCAGATCCACCATACAATTTGCAATTGAATGCCGAATTGTATCGACCCAACCAGACTAAGGTTGATGCAGTCGATGATGAATGGGATAAATTCGATTCAAAAGAAGCCTATGACATCTTTTGTAAAAAATGGCTGTCACAATGTTACAGGGTATTAAAAAATACTGGAAGTATCTGGGTTATTGGAACGTATCATAATATTTTTAGGGTAGGGTCCATTATGCAAGACCTGCATTTTTGGTTGTTGAACGATATCGTGTGGATTAAGACCAACCCAATGCCAAATTTCAAAGGAACAAGGTTTAATAACGCACATGAAACGCTCATTTGGGCTACAAAAAGTAAGTCATCCAGGTACACTTTCCACTATCATTCAATGAAAGTTATGAATGATGACTTGCAGATGCGCAGTGATTGGCAATTACCTATTTGTTCGGGGTCAGAAAGAATCAAAGTGAATGGGCAAAAAGCACATTCAACTCAGAAACCCGAAGAGCTTTTATACAGGATCATTCTTTCTACCTCTAACCTCAATGACATTGTTTTAGATCCGTTCTCTGGCAGTGGCACTACTGCTGCAGTCGCAAAAAGGCTTGGGAGAAAATTTATAGGCTTTGAAAAAGAAGAATTTTATGTAAATGTTTCAAATGATAGATTATCTAAAATAACACTCGTAGAAAAGGAATTGCTCGATTATCGGATAGAGAAGAAAAAGCCGAAAGTTCCTTTTGGAAATTTAATAAAACAAGGCTTTATTGAACCTGGAGAAAAGCTGTTTAGTAAAGGAGAAAAAGCCTCAGCCATTGTGCAGGCAGATGCATCATTGAAATTTGATGACATCATCGGATCAATACACAAAGTAAGCGCTGCAATTTTAAACAAAGAGAATAATAATGGTTGGAGCTTCTGGTATGTGAAAAGAGGAGAAGAGCTTATAAGTATTGATAAATTAAGAGAGGAATACGAACGAAAGTATTTAACGCAGACTAAGATAGAATAAGGTAACGATGCCTTCAACTGCATCCTGTCTTTTCTAAACATTTTCATTTTCTCTTTCCTAATACAAGGAAAGTAACCAAAGAAAAATCAAGAAAGGCACGATAACAGCCCGTTCCTTTCATTGTTCGTTGATTCAGCTTTTGTAGTACTGTGGCTTCAACATTTGTTTTTCATGCTTTATGTGTTGAACATGCGGTATGGAGGTAGTTGGGATTATCGGTGGTTGTAGGTGAGGTCATGCCTGTTATACGTTTGCTGCTGGTTCATGGTTTGTATTTGTTTTCTTTTTATTTCGTTTCAAAAAGCTCTTTCGAGAGTTGCGACTGACGAATAATAGATTGAAGTGTACCTATTTTTATTTCAGAATGATTAGGAACGGGAACAGTTATTGTCTGACCATCTTGTTTCTTCTGCATAATTATATGACTTCCTTTTTGGCGCACTTGTACAAACCCGTTTTCGTAAAGGATTTTGCATACATCTTTTCCTGAAAGTATTTTGAGTTTAGCCAACTGCTATTTGTAAGTTGGTTATGAAGACATCACCTTTTAACCGGGTTGCTATTTCTTCTTTTGATGCATGTTCAAATAAGAGTTCAATTGCTTCCTGCAAATTCGCCTTGGCTTCTTCTACAGTATCTCCCTGGCTGGCTACATCTAATTCCGGGCATAACGATACGTACATGTCAAACTCCTTTTCAATGATGGCTGTAAAATTTTGAATAGTTTTCATCGCCTGTTATTTGTATAAAGCTAATACAAATGTTGAGGATCGAAGCAATTTGCTGCGGTAGTAAAGTAGCTATAGAAAAATCAAGAAAGGAACGATAACAGCCCGTTCCTTTCATTGTTCGTTGATTAAGCTTTTATAGTACTGTGGCTTCAACATTTGTTTTTCATGCTTTATGTTTTTGTAGAGATGTAGCTATTGGTCGAACGGGAGTTTTATTAGATCAGCTTTGTTCGTAATTTTAAAAAAATTATGCCTTATAATAAAGAGGAATTACTGGCTTTATCACCGCAAGAAAAAGTGGCACTTGCTGAAGAACTATGGAGTAGTGTAGAAGAAGAATTAATGCCGATAACAGATGACGATGTTGCTTTTGCTGAGTAAGCCATCGACCAACCCCGTCTTGTTGCCATATATATAGCCCTGTAGCTTTGCATAAAAATCACTTATGCAAAGCAAAGAACAAATACAGCGGCAGATGTTTGATCACATAGACCAATGGCAGCAAAGCGGGTTAAGC
>JBBPZJ010000400.1:0-17154 GCA_038199395.1 Chitinophagales bacterium | reverse complement strand
GTGCAATCTGTGAGCCACCTATCAAAGATTTATTATTTTATAAATTTTTCAGTTTTGACTTCTCCCTGCTCATTCAAAATCTGCAACCAATAATAACCTGGAGGTAAACCACCGGCCTGCAAACTATAATAAGACAGCCCTTTAGGAACCTGAAGTTTTATCTTTTTTACACTTATGCCACTTTGATTGATAATGGTAGCATAAAAAGTTTTATTATCTGCACTTGACAAAGTGAAATTCACAGATGAAGTAACAATTGTTGGATAGATAGCAATTAGGTCAAATCCCTTTTCTTTAACATATACACGTCTTACCGCAGAATTATAAAAGGTACCATCTATATTGCCAACATTAATCCTGTAAAAAATATTACCCTGATTAGCACCTGAACTATCAATAAAATCAAAGGGTTGCTGACAACGAAGCCGGTCTGCGGTAAATGAACTTATAGTATGATAATCTGCGCCGTTAGCGGATTTTTGAATCTGGAAGTTTGCATATTGCAAAAAGCAGATCGTTTTCCAGTGAAGCTTTGTAATATTATTAGTAACACTTACGTCGAAAGATGATAGCCGTACTGTAGAATAGGAGCTGTCGCCTTGGGCTGAAGCTGCATGGCTACCTATAATTAAAATGACAATGGCTAAGGTTTTTATCATACGCTTTAGTTTGAAGGAAATGCAATGAAGCTTTTTGCTTTGCAATAAACCTATGAAAGATTATTTATAATTTTTTCTTTCAATTCATGGTTTTGATAGGACGCTGAATTATTAGTATCAGAAGTATGAATATATTTTTCCAGCAATTCATCAATTTTTTCACTTTGTTTTTGGTATGCCGTACATGCATCACACATCGTTGTATGAAGATGCAATTGTATTTTCTCTTTAAAGGATAATTCTACCAACGACCTCTTTTCTATCAATTCTGTTACTTTTTTACATGATAGCATTATCAGGTACATTATTTTCTTCATCTTATTAATTTTTAAACCAGTGAACCTCTAAACATTTTCTAAGCTGCAACTTTGCCCGATGCAGTATCTGCCAAAAATTAGTTGGAGAAATCTCTAATTCCTGACAAATTAATTCCCCGCTTTTTTTTTCGATATATTTTAATTGCACTGCTGCAAACCAATTGTTTGGTAGTTTGCTCAAACACCCCCGCAGCACATTTATAAATTCGGTATTATCAAGAAGGTTTTCCTCGTCACGATGCCATTCTTTGGGCCGCTGTTCTTTTTTCCAATTACCATCGCTATCGAAGAACCTGTCAAATAATGATATTTCTGCATGCACACTCCTATCATTTTCATTGATGGTGGGGTTGCGATAAGCTTTTCTGAAATGTTCAGCAATTTTGTTATTAAGAATGCCGAATAACCAGGTTTTAGGCTCGCTTTTACCTTCAAACTTTTCGATAGATTGAAAAGCAGCTAAAAAAGTGTCCTGCACTAAATCTTCAGCGGTTTCCTTACTGTTCGTTTTATATACAGTCCACAAATACATTTTATCAGAAAATGCTTCAACCCAGGACTTCATTACAATGGCTGTGTCACTATTAAGCATTCTACTTTCATTTTATGAGGATACATTAAAGCCAGGTAAGTTTTTTAGTGTATGGCTCGTCCAGCTCTTTAGTGTTTTCAACAACAACGGATGTGCTCCGGGGTTTGTGTAGCAATTCGTTAATCAGTTTACTCTGCTTCATATAAGCTCTGCAACCTGAACACATGGATGTATGTATCTTCAATTGCAGATTGTTTATAAAACTTAGTCTTTCAAACTCCTTCATCTCTAAAAGCTCTGTTGCCTTTACACAAGATAACATCATAGCATTCATTAAGTTCATATAAGAAATTTAGGCATGAGCAGTTCGTATCCTGTTATTTAATTGCTCTATTGCAATTAGTCGTAACCATCACTGATCCTGACAAACGTTTTTCATAGCCCGTCCAAACATTTTTTCAAGTATAAAATTCTTACATTTTTAATGCCTGACAATCCCATTTACTGAAATTTTTTTATTCAAACAAATGCTTTTTAAGCCTAGAATTTTATCCAAATTCCCTGCTTTTTTGAAACGGATTGGGCTGTTTTGTGCTGTTTCCCTTGGCTTTTTTGCTGTTTTCTGCTATTTCATTTACCAATACAGCTCAACCCATGGTACTGAATTAGGCATATCCGCATGAACGTTACAAAGTGCCCAAATCTATGTTTTACTTTACTTATCGTTCTGCGCATTATTTCCAATAAAAATAATTAATCAATCTAGAAATATTTGTGATTTGCAAGCATTGGGAGTTGTTCCTAAAATGTTTTTATCTGGAAGTTTTGCTTAATAAGCTTGAAGAAGGTTTCAATGATCCAACGACTTCTGTATTATTCAGCTATGGCAACTGCACTCCACTGCATATTAGCTCTACATCTCTATAAATCACAAGGGGGAAAAGTGTTAATTCCGGGTGATCCTGAGCGCGAAATGGAAACTATCAGGATAAAAGAAGGCATTCCTTTATTTGACTCTATCTTAGCGTAGTTACAAATGGTTGGTAAGAAAATGGATGTTAACTGGATGGGTTATAAAGATCAGCCGTGACAGTACCGTTTCTGATCTGGAGTGATTACACCTTGTTTTGCTCGTCAATTTATTTTTACCTTCATTGCCTTACCTTTGTCCCACTTTTTTAATCTTTTGGAACACAACTTTTTATGGTGCATATGCAGCTATATGTACAAGTGAGTGACACAACAATGCTTAATAGTACTACAAATGCCGGTACCAAAATAAAAACTGAAAATATTAATTCGAATGGCAGATGTTTTTGCGAAGCTGGTAAAAGACGGAGGTCCACTGGGTCAGCATATGGACAGGGCTCATGGTTATTTTGCCTTTCCCAAGTTGGAAGGAGAGCTCGGCCCAAGAATGAGTTTTAGAGGGAAGGAGATGATAGTCTGGAGTTTAAATAATTATCTCGGGCTTGTCAACCATCCGGAAGTGAGAAGAGTAGATGCTGAAGTAGCAGCAATGTATGGTATGGGCAACCCTATGGGTTCAAGAATGATGAGTGGCAATACTTCGAAACATGATGAACTGGAGAAGATAATTACTGCATTTGTCGGCCGTGAAGATACCATGCTTCTAAACTTTGGTTATCAGGGAATAATGAGTTGTATTGATGCACTTGTTAATCGCCGTGACGCAATTGTTTACGATGCACAGGCTCACGCCTGTATTGTTGATGGTGTACGGTTGCATATGGGTCAACGATATGCATACAAACACAATGACATTGCAGATTGTGAAAAACAACTACAACGCGCAACGGAAATAGCGAACAAGAACGCCGGAGGTATTCTACTCATAACTGAGGGTGTTTTTGGTATGGATGGTGAGCAGGGGAAGCTGAAGGAAATTGCAGAGCTTAAAAACAAATACGAGTTTCGCATTCTTATTGATGATGCTCATGGATTTGGATATATGGGACCTGCCGGCGCAGGCGCAGACTCCGCCCAGGGTTGTGTAAAAGACATAGATCTTTACTTTTCTACGTTTGTAAAAAGTATGGGAAGTATTGGTGCTTTTATCAGCGGTCCTAAAGATGTTCTTAAATATCTTAGGTACAATACGAGGAGCCAGATTTTTGCAAAAAGCCTTCCCCGGGCAATTGTAGATGGAATGATTCATCGCATGGAAATGGTAAGAACAATGCCTGAACTTAGGGAGAAGCTTTGGTCTAATGTGTATCGTTTGCAGGAGGGGCTTAAAGCAAGAGGATTTGACATTGGCAATACCAATTCACCTGTTACCCCCATTTATATGAAAGGTGAGCTGCCAGAGGCCACATCTATGGTAATGGATCTGCGTGAAAACTACCACATATTCTGCTCAATTGTAGTGTATCCGGTGATACCAAAAGGAGATATTATTTTCAGGATTATTCCAACTGCCGCACATTCTGATGAGGATATTGACCTCACTTTGAAAGCTTTTGAAGAAACTAAAAAGAAACTTGATTTAGGAGCATACAGAGCCGAAAAAATTCCGGACATGGCTGAGGCAATTTGGTAAAAGATTAGATCGACCAGTAAATTCATCATATAGACCTTCTTAATGAAGGTTTTTTTATGCAATTTTTACGGATTAAACCGGCCCTGCTACATGTTTAGCTTAAAGTAAACTGGCGGAGTCTTAATTTTATTTAATGACAAAAAAGTGGCTGCTAAGAGGATCTCCTTTTGTGATACTTTTCATTATAACAACCTTTTTATTGCTGTACCAGTTACTATTTGAAACAGGCGGACCTGCAGAATGGAGACACCCGTTAATAGTGCGACTAATTGTTTTTCTTATTATAATTGGTGTTTTAGATCTTATATGTAAGTACTTAATAAAAAAGGACTGTTTGCTGTGGATCGCAGAGCTGATAATTTGTTTAAGCTTCGTCTATTACTGGATTGTCACGTGACAATTTTACAAAAGGCCAATCTTTATTAAAATTAGCTTTTAGAAGAAATGCTATTGCGCCTAAAGCAATTACAATAAATCCATAGGCAGCCATTTTTAGACCTGTTGAATATAGAATGAAAAGCCAAATAGCAATGGCGATGTAAACAGGTGCAGGAAATAAAGGCATTTTATAAGGAAAAGAATTAGCAGGTCTTGCTTTTCTTAATAATAATAAACCAATCGCTTGTCCAATAAACTGAATTAAGATTCGCATGGCAAGTATTGCACTTATAACTTCACTTAACCTGAATAACAAGCTAAAAATAAATGCTGTACTTCCTAGTACAAGTAGCGATACATAGGGAAAATGTTTGGTTGGATGCACCCTGGCAAATACTTTGAAAAAGGCTCCGTCCGCCGCTGCCGCATATGGAATACGGCTGTAACCAAGCGTGGCTGAAAATACAGATGCAAAAGCAACCCATAAAATAAGACAGATAATAATTTTTGCGGCAAGACTTCCCGCAAGTTCATTCATGTATAGGCTTAACACAAATTCACTTCCTTTAGCCAGTTGCCACGGAATTACACTTACAACACTCATATTCATTAAAAGGTACAATGCTGTTATGCCCGCTATAGACAAAAACATACTTCGGGGAATATTTTTCGATGGATTAATGATTTCGCCGCCAAGGTGACAGACATTATAATATCCCAAATAGCTGTACACTGTTTTTACGCTTGCAAAACCAATGGCAGAAGCAAAGGCGTAATTGATTTTGATGCCATCGTTAATGTGGCGTATTGGCTGAAGAAAATCACCGTGAGCGATACCGGCACCTATGATCCAAAACATGGTAATAATAACACCAGCCCAAAGAAAAACGCTGATTTTACCAATAGCATCTATTTTTCTATATAATAACAGTATAATTGAGATGACGACACTTCCGCTTAAAATTTTACTCTGTATTGTAGTTAAGGGTACCAGATAAGAAAAATAAGATGCAAACCCTATAGCTGCCGAGGCAATAACAAGAGGCGCTTGTATCATGGTTTGCCATACAAACAAAAAACTCATCATTTTGCCTGCGCCATTTGCTCCATATGCTTCTTTTAGAAAATTATAACTTCCGCCGGCTTTAGGAAAGGCAGTACCTAATTCGCTCCAAACCATAGCATCTATAAAAGAAAGAAATGCCCCCGCTACCCAGGCATATAAAAACCACGGCCCGTTCATCATGCTAATCACCATGGGTAAAGTAATGAAAGGGCCAATGCCGACCATATCGATCATATTAATAGCTGATGCTTGTATAAGTCCAAGCCGTCTTTCTAGTACAGGTACCGCCATTCGTAATAATTATTTTGCCGAAAATTTTGCGCTGCAAAGGTGCAAAGAAGAATTGACGAATTTGGGAAATAGTGCTGACAACTAAACTGTTACCGTTGCATTTAAAAGATATAATTTCATCGTGGTACTGATAAATTACAAATTGAGTATGACAAGGGATCATTTCCTGATTATTTTAATACTGGTAGCAGGAGCATCAATAAGTGTTGTGGCAAAAAAGCTGACCTGGGCAGCCGCATTAGCAGGGTTTGTAACAGGTCTGTTAGTGTACATCGGAGCAGGATACACCGGCATAACCATGCTTGCATTTTTTTTTATTTTAGGAACCGCAGCGACTTCCTGGGGGAAGAGTGAAAAGAACCAGAAGGGATTGGCTGAAAAGAACGAAGGTAGAAGGACAGCAGGACAAGTAATAGCAAACGCTGGCGTGGCTGCGATCGTGGGATTTCTGGTATTTGTAAAACCTGAAAGTGCAGTCTTATTTCGAGTAATGATGGCCGCCAGCCTTTCATCTGCAACTGCAGATACGTTATCTTCAGAATTGGGAAATTTGTTTGGAAAAAGGTTTTACAACATCCTAACTTTTAAAAAAGATGTGCGAGGTTTAGATGGCGTAGTTAGTATCGAAGGAACTTTATCCGGAGTTGTTGGCAGTATTTGTATTGCGGTCATATACGCAACAGGATTTGGGTTTGGAGTAGATTTTTATTTAATAATTATAGCCGGTACTATCGGTAATTTATTTGACTCCTTATTAGGCGCAACTCTCGAACGAAAGAATTATTTAAATAATGATGCAGTTAATTTTTTAAATACGGCCGTTGCTGCAATGGTTATTAGTTTAGTAAATTCTTTTCGTTAGCGCTAAAGGAAGCATGTCCGCTTGTCAATGCTACAAAAAAGAATAGAGCTTCGTTTTCTCAAAGCTCTATTCTTTTTGCAACAAAAGTTAAGGAATTTATCTTTTTTGTTGATTATCTTCTACGGGTATTGGAATCATTTCAGGCTGTTTTAAGCCGAATAAAATAGATAACACATCTTTCACACTCATATAATAAGTTTAAAGGTTGACAATTTGATCTTTTTACTGTCCATCTTAAGAGTGCATGTAAATTAATAAGAAATAATTGACAAAACTGTTAAAAGAGGGAATATGTTTCTGGTATTCTATTTTATATAACTATAATCGCCAATAAATATTGCCTTAGGTCTTTCATCAGACGACATATTTATCTGATTACAAAGTATCCTATGACGGCGCCTCCTTTATCAGCCTGTCGTCTATTACCTGCTTAAAAACACTTTTTGGTAACGCTCCAGGTTGCACCATTGGCGCTCCTGTTACAGGTATAAAAAGAAAAGTAGGAATACTCTGGATATCAAACAATGCTGACAGTTCAGTTTCTTTGTCTGTATCTATTTTATAGATTTCTATTTTACTCTCGTATTCTTCAGATAATTGTTCAAGAGTAGGTGCTACTGCTTTGCAAGGGCCACACCAGTCAGCATAAAAGTCTATGATTGCAGGAATGTTGCCTTTATACTTCCATTCTTCGTTATTCTCATAATCGAAGATTTTCTCTATAAAATCTTGTTTTGTTAAATATTTCGTTGCCATTTGTTTGTCTTAAAATCGAATTAAAACGTGTAGACACAGGTTAGAAGTGTTTTTTTCTCAGCTTGACTATTCCAAAAATTGCCATTCCGGTGGCAATTCCCGCCAGGGCAATCGAAGTAATCATATTTTTCTTACGGGTTGCGGCGTCAGTAGATTTACTCCATCCACCATAAATACTGGTTCCGTATTTAGCAGGAGAAAATAAATTTCCGCTTGTTTCAGGAGTTGCTTCAGCTTTTTCAAGGTAAGTATTTACAACTTTAGCAGTAACATTCCTTGTAACACCGGGCAACATAAAGTGGGCAAGCCTTAAAAATTGAGCTACGCTTCCGATGACTACCGATTCTTTAGGTCTTTGAGCTGCCGACACAATTGCACGTGCTACTTTTTGTGGGTTGTAAACAGGTGGCGCCGGACGTAAAAATTTACCCGAATAATTTGCCGCATGTTGAATACCTGGCGTATCTAAAAAAGCAGGAAAAAGATCACATATATGTATGTTATCATAGCTGCTTAATTCGCCACGTAATGCCTCTGAGTAGCCACGCAAACCAAACTTGCTTGCTGAATAACCAACTCCGTAAGGAACAGGAAACCAGCCTCCAACAGAGATATTGTTGATAAGCACACCATATTGCTGTTCTTTAAAATAAGGTATAACTGCGTGAGCCCCATGCAGATATCCCATCAGATTAACCTTAATTACCTGGTCATGTATTTCTATAGGAGTTTCGGTAAACTCACCGGCTGCAAGTACGCCTGCATTGTTTACCCATACATCTATGGAACCTCCAAATTCAGCGGCAGTCTCAGCTAAATTTTTCACTGCAGCAGCATCTGTCACGTCTGTTTTTACAGCCAGAGCCAATGCGCCCATTTCCCTGCATATGGCTTCTACCTCATCCAGTGCTTCCATGTTACGCGCCGCCAGCACAATCTTTGCTCCATGCCTGGCAAATTCAATAGCAGTTGCACGCCCGACACCGCTTGAGGCACCGGTTATTACAACTGTTTTCTCCTGAATTGGCTTATAGTTCATTGTTGCTTTTGTAGATTTTTTCATGGTTGTAGAATTATTAGCAAGAAGTAAATAAGTGTGCCAGTTATCGCCTTTTGTAAGGCTGGTCTTGTTTTAATGTATTTTATTGCCAATAGTAAATGATGAACACGAAAACAAAACGAAGACTAATAATAGCGACGGTTACGGGTATTGCAATGGCTCTTTTAGATGCACTTTTTTTAGAAAAATACTTTTTCGAGATTAATGTCTTTCGCATAGGAAAGAAGGGAAGTGATAAAGAAATAAAATTGCTGTTCTTAACAGACCTGCACTTCAAAAAATTTCTTAATCCTTCCTTTAGAAAATTAGCGAGAAAAATTAATTTTATAAATCCCGATTTGATAATGATTTCAGGAGATTTAATTGATGAGGATGGAATATATCATCCTGCAAAAGATTTTTTTGCGATGATCAATTATTCGATACCTAAAGTGGGAATTATGGGAAATCACGATCATAAAAACAGGGTAAGATTAAAGACTTACAGGCAATTATATGCGACCCATAACGGGTTTTTGTTGCAGAATGAATCAATTTCTTTTACCATCAGGGGCAAGCGTTTGATGGTTACTGGCATCGACGATTTTATTGAGGGACAACCCTCTTTTTCCAGAGCTATTAATACTGTTGGAAGAGAGGAAAACCATGTACTATTGATACATAGTCCCATGCAGCAGGATACGATTTTAACAGAATTGAAGGAGGTGAATTTGAGCAGGGAAGAGGATGCGAGACTAAATATTCAGTACATTTTTGCAGGACATAATCATGGCGGGCAAGTGTGCATTTTCGGCTTCGCTCCCATATTGCCGAAGTATGCGGGCAAGTATTTAAAAGGGTGGTATAATAAAGAGCCTCCTTATCTATACCTGTCAAAAGGTTTTGGTACTTCCACACTTCCCATACGTTTTGGCGCACGATCAGAAGTAACTGTATTTAAACTCGGTGTATGATTAATTTTTGCACCAAAACATAACGAAAATAAAAAAGCCGCCTGTATTGCAGGTGGCTCTTTAAAACTTACTCTGTTTACTACAAACTTTTACTCTTCTTCAGCTTATCCTTAAACACTTTTTCGAACTTCTCCAGCTTTGGCTGTATTACATAGCGGCAATACATTTGACCAAGATTGGCATTGTAATAGTTTTGATGATAATCTTCAGCCACGTAAAAATTCTTCAAAGGCTCTATAGAGGTGACGATAGGATTTGACCATGCCCCCGATTTATTAAGCGCTTCTTTATATTGCTCGGAAATCTTCTTTTGCTCGTCATTGTGATAAAAAACCACACTGCGATATTGCGGACCAAGATCATTTCCCTGCTGATCAATAGTTGTAGGGTCGTGTGTTTTCCAAAAAACCTGTAACAATTCTTCAAAAGTTGTTTTCTCGGGATCGTAAATAATCTGAGCTACTTCTACGTGGCCTGTTTTTTTACTACACACCTGCTCATAAGTTGGGTTAACAACATGGCCGCCGCTATAACCGCTTGTTACTTTTAAAACTCCGTCTAATTGTTGAAAAACTGCTTCTACACACCAAAAACATCCTGCTCCCAAAGTGGCTGTATCTGTTTTTGCATTTGTAACGCTGTTTAATTTTGCTGTATTCATAGTCGAAGCCTTATTTTGAGCACATGAGATAAATGTAATTGCTGCAAAAAGATTACCGATTACAAAATACCTCATGCTTATAACTTTTATTGTCATCTACGAATTATGTTATTTTTTGAATGACGCGGCAAACTTAACTTAACGCCTTTTTAAATCAGCCGCAAAGGTGCTACTCTTAACAAACACAGCCGCAAATTCTTCTACTTTTAACAGTGGTTTTACTTATGTCAAAATAAACAGGAATAATCAGACTCAAGCAGGAAAATAAAGGCTGATCATTTGTCTTAACTATAATTTGAAAACTGCCTAGATAACCTCAGTTATCGAACTGCCGCTGTCCTTTTTCCACGATTAATAAAAACAAGGTTACATGATGAGTAAACAGTTGTTAACGATAAATTACAGGTTAAGGCTTTACTTTTGCATCTTCACAAAAAAAAGAAGAGAGCCTGATGGGGCAAAGGGTTTATGAAGTTATTTCCGGAATCAGCACCAGTACAGTTAGAGTTTGATAAGGTAAAGGCATTGCTAACAGAGCATTGCAAAAGTGAATTCGCCAAAAAAAAGGCCGCTGACTTGCGGATCCACACAAAAAAAGAATTTATTGAGACCGAACTACAACAATCTCACGAGTTCAAATTAATAACCCTCAACAATCAATATTTTCCTAACGATTATGTACTTAATCTTACCAAGGATTTAAAACTACTTTCAATACCAGGCGCAGTTCTTATCGGAGATCAGTTTGTGCAGATAAGAAAGCTGATTCTTAATATTCAATCTGTTTTTCGCTGGTTTGATAAAGAGAGAAGAGTTGCTTACCCGGCATTAACAAAAGTGATTGTGGATAGCTATTACGAAAAAGTGATCCTGGAGTTGCTTGATGAAGTGCTGGACGAGCATGGCAATGTAAAAGACAATGCTTCTGATGAGTTGCAAAAAATACGACTTCATTTATATAAAAAAAGAAATGAATTAAGAAGGGTTTTTGAAAGGGTTGTCGCCAGGTTGAATAAATCAGGCTATGCAGCAGACATTGAGGAAAGTTTTAGTAACGGTCGGAGAGTGGTCGCAGTTTTTTCTGAGTATAAAAGACAAATAAAAGGGATACTACACGGAGAAAGTGATACCCGAAAGACAGCTTATATAGAGCCCGAAGAAACCATCGAGCTGAATAATGACATTTTTAGTTTAGAAAATGACGAAAGCAAAGAGGTTCAGCGAATACTAAGAAAACTTACCTCAGACCTTTCTGTGTATGCTGATTTGCTTACAACCTATCACGCAATTGTAGGCGAGTATGATTTTATAAAAGCTAAGGCCAGGCTGGCAATAGATATGAACGGTGAGTTACCGTCTTTAGCTGATAAGGCTCATATCGACTTGGTAAATGCTTACCATCCGCTACTATACCTCTACAACAAGAATTCGGGCAAGGCTACAATTCCTTTGTCTATTACCCTAAACGATAAAAACCGCATTTTAGTTATCAGCGGCCCAAATGCAGGAGGAAAGACTGTTACATTAAAAACGATTGGCCTTTTACAAATAATGCTGCAAAGTGGTTTACTGGTTCCTGTTCATCCGACTTCGCAAATGGGTATTTTTAAACAGTTGATGATACACATCGGCGATACCCAAAGTATTGAGTTTGAGTTAAGCACCTACAGCAGCCACCTTAAAAACATGAAGCATTTTATAGAAGTGGCAAATGGAAAAACCTTGTTTTTTATAGATGAACTGGGAAGCGGAAGTGATCCAAATCTTGGCGGTGCATTTGCTGAAGTGATCATGGAGGAACTGGCACACAAACATTCCTTTGGTATTGTAACTACTCACTACCTCAATTTGAAGGTGATGGCCAATAAAGTGCCGGGAATAATAAATGGTGCAATGGCCTTTGATGAACAGAATCTTTTACCGTTGTACAAATTAATTATTGGTAAACCTGGCAGTTCATATACTTTTTCAATAGCAGAAAGAATAGGTCTTTCACCACATTTAATTAAAAAAGCAAGAAACCTGGTTGATGAAGATCACTTCAGCTTAGACAAGTTGCTAAACAGAACGGAGCAGGACTTACGTCAGATTGAAAAAAAGGAAAGCGATCTTCAGAAACTGGTACGTGAGAATGAGCGGTTGAAAAAAGAAATGACAACAGTAATGGACAGAGAGCGACACCGCCAGGAAGTGGAATTACTGAAGCAACAAAACCAGGTAACAGAAGATCGTATCGCTTACCTTAAAGATATGGAAAGGAAGTTGAAACAGATATTGCTTGAATGGAGGAAGGCAGAAGATAAAAGTGAGCCCATCAAACAAATGCACAGTCTGTTGTTTAAAAAGAAGGATGAGATCGTAACCAACAAGCTTGCTAAAAAAGTGCAGGGTAAATACGAAGAGATCGCTACTGACATTGTAGTCGGAGCCAAAGTTAAATTGAAAAAAAATTACCAGGTTGGATCTGTAAAAGAAATAAGAGGCAAAAGAGCCATTGTACAGGTGGGATTACTTCCCATGAGTGTAGACCTTGCAGATCTGGTAGTGGTACAGGAAAGAGGAAATGACAGTTAAGTTTTTCAAAATATCAGTCACAAGCGTTTGTTTTTTCATTTAAAATATTTTAATAAGTGGGAAAGCAATAAATAATTCCACACATTTTACGTTAGTTGTCACGTGAAACTCCATCCCGCATTATTGTTCATTCTTTATTTATGGTAAACGCTTTGGCTGACTCTCGCCCTTCAGATAATATACCGCCTCATCCTGCAATCGCTGAGAAAGAAGACTTTTTTAAACTATTGGTCAATAACTCTTCAAGTGTTTATCTGTTAACAGACGCCGCACTTGTTTTTACTTATTCCAGTGCCGCAGTCAAAGACCTTCTCGGGTATACACCAGAGGAAATATTGGGAATGAATTCAGTCGAACTCGTGCATCCGCTCGATAAAGAGCACGTAAAAAACATGCTGTCTGCCAGCATAAGTGAACCTAACAAGACATTTGTTTGTGAATATAGGGTGAGGGATAAGCAAGGAACCTATGTATGGATAGAAAATAGCGTCTGCAACTTGT
Organism: Chitinophagales bacterium; assembly: GCA_038199395.1. GTDB lineage: Bacteria > Bacteroidota > Bacteroidia > Chitinophagales > Chitinophagaceae > Segetibacter. Next base: position 3,981 of record JBBPZJ010000400.1, on the reverse strand, counting down.
TAGAAAGCAGCGGCATTAATGCCATTGTTATGAACATTAAAAACATACAATCAAAAAAGTTTGCTGATGAAGCGCTTATGCAGGCGGAGCAACGTCTTTCGCTGCTCTTAAATAATACAGCGGAGTCGTTTATACTCTTGAATAGCAGGTTGCGCATAGTTACCTATAATAAGGCAGCGCAGGAGCAATCTCCTTTTTTTTATGGCCGGCCGCTTCAATCCGCCATTTCTGTGCTTGACCTAATTAATAAAGATGAAATTCCTGATTATTTAAATTTGTTTGAGCAGGTTTTTAAAGGGCAGGAAATTGAAAGAGAATCGAATTTTGTTGACTTGAAAGAAAACGCACACATCTATAGCCATACTTTCAGGCCAATAATGAATAACGAAGACGATATAGACGGAGTTTTTATAACATCAAAGGAAATAACAGAAAAGAAGAAAATTGAAAATGAGCAACAGGCTTTAACAGAAGAGTTAGTAAAAAATAACCAGGACCTTCAGCAATTTTCTTTTATAACATCTCATAATTTAAGAACTCCGGTCGCTAACTTGTTAAGTTTACTCAGCCTTTATAACAAAGAAAATCCGTTAGATGAATTTAATCAATTGCTAATAGAGAAATCTGAACAGGCGGCCCAGCAGTTGAACCAGACTTTGAGCGATTTATTAAACCTGCTTGTTATCAAGTCTGCTTCAAACATCGATCGGGAACCAATTAGCTTTACTGATGTTTTTATAATGGTGAAAAAAAATATTGACTCCCTTTTGCAACAACAAAAAGGAGTTATTTACACTGATTTTAGTATTATTGATCAAATTCAATACAATCGTATACATCTTGAAAGCATTTTTTTAAATATGTTATCTAATGCGATAAGGTATCGTTCGCCCGACAGAAACCCGGTAATAAAAATTTGTTCATATAAAACAGATAATTGGGCAGTTGTAGAATTTGTGGATAATGGGCTGGGTATGGATTTGGATAGATATGGTGACAGGTTGTTTGGTTTGTACCAGCGTTTCCACGGAAATATCGATGGAAAAGGATTAGGTTTATACATGACCCGGTCTCAAATAACTGCAATGGGGGGTAAGATTGAGGTTGAAAGTGAACCAGGAGTAGGAACAAGGTTTAAGGTTTATTTTAAATTACAACAATAGCAATGGCAAAGTTTACAGATGTACTTTTGGTTGAAGACGACCCAATTACCGTTATGGTCTGCGATAGAGTTATCAAAATGACTTTATTTGCTGAAAAAGTAAAATCGTGCGAAAACGGAAAAATTGCGATAGATTACTTATCGGGATTTGAAGAAGGGTCAGAACCTCCGCAAATAATTTTTCTTGATATCAACATGCCTGTCATGAATGGGTGGGATTTCCTGGAAGAATTTGAAAAAATAAGATCCCGTTTTACCTCCCTTCCCCGTATTTATTTGCTTTCTTCTACTGTTGATCCCGAAGATTATAAAAAGGCAAAAAATTTTTCTTTAGTAGAAGATTTTATTTCAAAGCCATTAAGTAAAGAAGCCTTACAAAATATAAATTAAAAAAAAATAATTACAATCGTACTAGAATGGATATTTCTGTAGGTACTCAAATACTATATCTTTTTTTTCTCGCCATCCCCATTTCCAGCATTGCGTGGACGGTAACACATGAAGAAGTATTTCGTGAGCCGAGAGAATTTTGTCTTAAAAAAAGCCAGGACTGTCAAAAGCTCTTGCAAAAAAAGTTTTTTTACTTATTTACCTGTGAGTACTGTTTTAGCCATTACGTCACTATTTTCATGCTGTTTGTTACCCGTTACAAATTACTTTTTACAGATTGGAGAGGTTATTTCATTGCAGGTTTTTCGCTGGTTTGGATCGCTAATATTTATATGAGTTTGTTTGCGTTGATACGTGTGGATCTGAAAAAAGTAAAATTTGAAGCAAATATTAAAGAGGTTGAACACAAGAAGGTTGCCGAGGATTAGCTTTTTGAAGACCTATGCTAATGTAAGTTGAAGTTTCCCGAGGTATTAAAGACTTAACCAAATTGTTTAGCTGAAAAATCAAAGTGAGGAACAAATTGTAGTATGGTTACGACAACACCAGCTTCCTCATTTCGGCAGCCATAAAATTTCATTTTGCCGTACATTTATTTAAAAAACTGCGGACAAACTAAAAATTGATGGAACTGCAGAAGCATTAAATACCGGTCTGATTATAAACCGGCTTTAAAAAGTCGAACATACTTTTATAGCAGATGAGCCGCTGACAAGTGGAGTATCAGATGTGGGCCCTTCTCCTGGTGATTATATTTCTATGTCTCTGGCCGCCTGTAAAGCAATAACCTTAAGAATGTATGCATAACGAAAACAGTGGGATACAGGCGAAATACAGGTTAATGTAAAGCTGTTAAAGTTTACCGACACGGAAGGGATCAATAATGCTTTTGTATGTGAACTTTCTGTTTCTGGAAATTTAACAATGGAACAAAAAGAAAGAATGCCTCAGATCGATAAAGCATGTCCAATATCGAAACTTTTAGCCAGGGGATCAGAGGTTACTACCCTGCTATTATGAGCCACAGGTAATTCTCCTTTTGTTCTGTCTGTATTTCTATAGCAGATCTAATTCTGCTATTACTAATTTCCTTAAAATTCAAAGAGAGCTATAAATTTATTTAAGCAATTATTATAGTTTCCAATCCTGTAATCAACACAATTTAGCAGGCTTATGAACTACTTTTAATTTAGCATGTTACTAATGTTATTTGTGGCCGATAAATTGTTATTGGAAGAGTTTTTAAGTTGTCAATTGTAGTAAGAACATTCACAATTAGCATTTATTATAAAACGTAGAATATGATTGCAAGAATTTTTATATCGATTTTTTTAGCTGGAATGATCAATACTGCCTTTTCTCAGGTATGGGAATTAACAAAAGAAAAGGAAGGCATAAAGGTTTATACATCGAAGGAAAGTGCTTCTAAATTTAAAGACATTAAAGTGGAGGCTTCCTTTCCGGGTACTATTTCAAAATTGGCTGACATTTTAATTAATGTTGGCAAGACAAGAGGGTGGGTGTACGGCACGAAAGAGTCCTATATTATTAAGAAAATTAATGATAATGAAATATTGTATTATTCCGAAACTGCATTGCCGTGGCCTGTAAGTAACAGAGACATTCCGATTAGAATGCAATTGAAGGAAGATGCCAAAAACAATACTTTAAAGGTGTATGCTTCCGGTATTCCTGATGCAATTCCGGAAAAAAAAGGCATCGTACGTATTCCGTATTTTAATGCTTTTTGGGACGTAAAATCAGATGGGAAAAATAAATTGAATATCACATATATTGTAAGAATGGACCCGGGCGGAAGCGTGCCTGCCAGCGTAACCAATATGTTTGTTTCAAAAGGTCCTTTCGAAACTTTTAGTAATCTGTCTGAGCTGTTAAAGTAATTGGAGAATAATAGTGACAACTGTCGGATAGCTACTAATCAACATCGATACCTTTTTTAGTAAATACTTAGAATTGTATAAGTCATGCCAGCGACAAAAGCTATTTCTGAAATTTTTAATCCTATCAGTTCGCTTCCCAACGGAGATTGGGGTGATATGGCTATCACTAAAAAACCGTCCACTTTTATTTTGCCAAGTGAAGTGGATAGTAAAAAATAACCTTTATCGGTTGTTACGAGACTACCTTTTTTTATTATTTCAGTGCCGGTATTAACGTCAATTTTCTCATAGACTGCTTTTTGTTCAAAGGCGTGTTGCAATTGTTTCTTAACATTGTCTTGTTCTATTTGCAGCATCGCTCTGGCAGTTTCATACTTGTCCCCTGCAGAGCTTTTTGTTTCGTTCTTTGTGCTTTCTATTAAATCCTGTAAAGTTTTCTGAAGTGAAAATACTTTGTTGCTTATCACCTCGCTGAAACGATCATATACTTTTTGTTTGAAAGAGAGATGGTTGGTACACAAGCAGCAG
>JBBPZJ010000399.1:0-4582 GCA_038199395.1 Chitinophagales bacterium | reverse complement strand
CATTTAGTTTTCCATCCTTGATTGGCACCACAACAGCATGAATATGGGGGGTTTCCTCGTCTTTATGAACATGTACATTTACCACATTGGCTGCTCCATATTGATCTGTTAGCCATTTCATAGCACATTTTTCAAATTCGTTCCAATTTTTCGTGTTCCCCTGCAGCCCAGGCTTTCCATCCTCCCCTTTTATTTTCTTATAGTTAAAAGCTTCCGGGCTGGCCGTCATGAGATGCTCAATTGCAAGCACAGCATTTTTACGGACGTTGCCGCCTGCTTCCGCTATTCGGTCGTTGACATCCTTTACCATGTCCCGGGTTCCAACCAATTGCTTGTTGTAGTGCCGCAGCTCCGGATCTGCATTTGGCACTTCCATTGTCCTGGTGCAATGTTGATTGAGACCGCCAATATTGCCGCCTGTTTTCAGTTTTGCGATTCGTAGAATTGCTTTTGCCATAATTGTAGGTGGGGTTTCCAAAAGGGGCTTCCCCTTGGCTTACAAGCAATTTTATAGGCGAAGCGAACCCGCAGGGATATAAAATTGCGTAGTAAGTACTCTTTAAAAAAAATAAAGCCCCAAAGCTAATCGTTTTCCTTTACATTTGAACCTGCTATTACATAATACAGGCAATACTGCTTGACCACTTCAAATATCAAAACTTATAATCAAACTTTACTTACAGAATAATAGACTATGGAAATAATTTACGACAAAATAAAAATTAAGAACTTCTTGAGTTGAAACAAAACAAATATATGTTGACAGTTAATCCAGAATACCAGAGAGGTGCAGTTTGGAAAGACCCACAACAGAAAAAATTAATAGACAGTATTTTTAGAAGTTATCCTCTACCATTAATTTATTTACATCATAAAAAGAAAATGGTTGCAGGAATGCAACATCAAGACGGTGGACTAACCACCATGGAGAATGGTGTTTCAGTTCATAAAGATTGCCATCCAAAAGGACAAAAGGCAATAGAGTTTTATAACTTATGGGTTGAAAGAAAAAAAATAATAGAAGATTTAAAAATACAAGAGCAGTTAGCTGCAATAAATGAAACTAAATTTTCACCTGATATGGCGAAAATTTATAAAATTGTAAGTGTAAAAGAAAATGTAAAGGCTTTCGGTAAATATTGACAGCAAAAAATTTACAGTTTTAAAAGGTTCAAATGTTTCGATTGGATTAGACCCCTCATTTGGAAACGGTGCAGCGGATGGTGCCTACGAACTTAGAAAAATTTTAGAAAATCAAGGTACGATTAATGGAGAGAGAGTTTTTATTGAAGATTACATTTTCAATTCAATAAGTCAAGCAGCTTGTATTATACTTGGTGGAAGTCGAAGGGGTCCAGAGATTTGGAAATAGAACTGCAGGCAACAGCGCCTTTATCTAAATGACAGCAGCTCAAATAGTACAATAACCCAAGGTTACTTTTGAAAAGAAAAAAGGAAAAAAAAGAAAGCTTTTTCATTGTAGGGCGGATAAAGAAAACCAAAAGGAAACTGAATAAAAGAGGGGCTTGTGAGTGGGTTTTGTGTTTATGCGGTAGTCTTTTGGTTTTCTTTGGTGGCTTTTGTGCGTTTGACCGGCTTACTATCTTCGCTGCATTTTTTAGCCCTTCTTAAAAACGAAATTATTCGTACGTCGCCCGGAAAACTCTTGTCATTTTTTTTATGCTTGTTTTTTTCTTTTCATTCGCACGTTTCCTTTTCGCTCAAAATCTTCTTTTTTACCTAAAAACTGCATTTTCAACTCCTTGTTATTGTTTGTTATTTATTTGTTTTCTTATTTGTTATGATTTGTGACCTCTATAATAAATTAATAATCAATTAATTACAACGTCAATTATCAGTTTTGAACCGTCAATTATCAGTTTTGAACCGTCGAACTATCTGTTTTGAACCGTCGAACTATCTGTTTTGAACCGTTAACTATCTGTTTTGAACCGTACTATCTGTTTTAAACCGTTATTAATATCAGTTATCTAAACATAACTGATATTAACTTTGTTATTATATATCTTTGACAAAATGCTTCTATGGCTGACTTAGAAAGAACACAAGTAACAGACACAGTAAAGGGGAAGGCAAAAGATAAAAATTATCATTCTAATAGTATTATTGACTCCAGGCAGGAGTATTCAATGCTTGAGAAAAAAATGATTTATTTTGCTATTAACCAATTAGATATCAGCCTGCAAAACGTACAAAGAGACCTTTTTAATGATATATGTTTTAAAATACCGGTAAGCGCATTTGGAGAAGATTATTCTTTTAAAACGCTAAAGACTGCAATAAATAAAATCACAAACAGAAGTATTACAGGTGGAGACAATGAAAAGCAACATGCCTTTTCCATTAATCCTTTTCCGTTTGCAGAAGTAAAGAATGGAATGGTGGAGTTGGTAATGTATAGTAAAGCTGTGCCTTTGTTTATAGATTTGAAAATACGAGGTTACACTTCTTACGAATTGGATATTGCGCTTAGCCTTAAAAGTGTTTACTCCCAAAGATTGTACGAGTTATTGGGACGATTTAAAGATACAGGTAGATGGTATGTAGAAATTGAAAGATTTAAGTTTTTACTCGGTATCGACAAGGAAAAATCATTCAATGGTACGTTAGCGAATGGAAGACTAAAAGAGATTGTAATTAATCCAGCCATGAAGGAGCTCGCAGAAAAGACAGACCTTGAATTTGATTATTGCTTTGAAAAAACAGGGCGAAAATATACAGCTATAACTTTCATTATAAAGACGAAAAAATTATTGAAATTTATTAAGACACAAGATGCAAAGCAAGATATACTAACGGTTACAAGGCAGCTAAGGGAAATGCCAGCTAATGAACATATGCCGACTATTATTCAAGCTTTATCAGATTACAAGTTTAGTTATAAGCAGAAGGAAAATATTAAAAGGGATGAAAAAATGATATCTGAATTTTTTAGAGTTCATTTAGATATTATTGCTGGGGTGGTTGAAATTAGAAAAGACAAAACCAGTTATATGGCATCAGTCTTAATGCCATTAGGATTAAATAAATAGCAACAAGGCTAATGGCTGACATTTTAAGAAAACTTGGTTGGGAAAATAAAAAAATAAATGGAACATAAGCCAGTTAAGGATATTAAGAAGCGGAAGAAATTAATTTTATCAGACCTTAGAGAGCCTATAGTGGCTTTACCAGAAACGGCAGAAAAGGATAAAATCATACGCTTATTTTTAACCGCCTTAGAAGTAACCTTTTATGATGCGTCAGAATATGAAAAGATAAGTAAAGGCTTGACAGAAGGACTTAAGACTTTGGTTGAAGAATATAAATAAATTTTACATTATGGAAACATACGTGGCATACCCCAAAGATGAAGCACAGGTAAAGGTTTTAAAAGCTTTTTTTGAGGCTCTGCAGGTACCTTTTGAAACAGAGCCGGCAGAGGATACCGAAAGACCTTATACCCCCGAATTTGATGCTAAAATGAAACGTTCAGAAGATAACTATGCCGCTGGCCGATATAAGGTTATTAAAGTCGAAGACTTATGGAAATAACCTTTGATGATGTAGCGAAGGAAGACCTTGCTTTTTGGAGAAAATCCGGAAATAAGCAAGTACAAAAGAAAATTACTGAATTGCTTTTAAGTATTCAGGAGACTCCATTTGAAGGTATTGGTAAACCTGAAGGGCTGAAGCATCAACACATAGGCAAATGGTCACGGCGTATTACTGCGGAACACAGGCTTGTTTATAAAGTAACGGAAAGCCAAATACAAATTCTTTCTATGCGAGGGCATTATTTAAAGTGAAAGAATGGCTTTGTATTATGATAGCTTTGGGATTGGAGTAATTTTTTACCATCTCATTTTTATGCTATTTTTTTGCTGCTGTTTTTCCTGCTCTTTGTTGTGTTCATTAAAAGCTTCCATAAAAGGTTTCCCATTTACTTCCAGTTTGCTTGTAAACTTTATTATACCTTCTCGTTCCTTAACTAATACTTTCAACTCTTCTTTCAACTTTTTATTTTCCTGCTCAGCTTTGTGAGTTCGTTTTTTTAAATACTCCTTTTCATTAGCCAGTGTATGTATTGTCGAAATATGATCTGAAAGTTTATTCGTCTCTTCCTGGACTTTTGAAACATACTCTTTGACCTGTTTATTTACCGTTAATTCCTGTTTTAGGCGCCAATCTTCTCGACCGGTTAATGCTGGAGGCGTACTAATGGCTATTTTGGGGGCATTTTCTGCCACTTTCTGGATTTTTTCAGATATTCCCCTTCCAAGCTCCTTGCCTTCTTCTAATTGGCTGTAAAACGTCTTTATATCTACGTGCTTTGCTCTGCTCCCCTTTATTCCTCGTTCAATGCCAATATGTTTAACCGATTCTGAAAAAGTATCCTGCATTTGGGAGAGTTTCTCTCTCCCGTTGATAAAATGCCTGGCATTTAGTTTTCCATCCTTGATTGGCACCACAACAGCATGAATATGGGGGGTTTCCTCGTCTTTATGAACATGTACATTTACCACATTGGCTGCTCCATATTGATCTGTTAGCCATTTCATAGCACATTTTTCAAATTCGT
>JBBPZJ010000398.1:0-6902 GCA_038199395.1 Chitinophagales bacterium | reverse complement strand
TATGCGGCTTTCCATTAGATAATGACTGGTGTCATAAGAATAGCTACCAGAAATTTATAACTGTAACCCAGCAATGAAATAGAAAGAACGGTAGACCAGCTCCAGCCCTTACCAAGCTTAAAAGCAATGAACACCACAATGAAACTGTCTACGAGCTGAGAAACCACCGTAGAACCTGTTGCTCTCAGCCAAACTTTCTTTTCTCCGGTTACCTTTTTTATTTTATGAAAGATAGTTACGTCAACTAGCTGGCTTACTAAAAATGCTATGATACTGGCAACAATGATCCACATACCCTGTCCAAAAATAGAGGTAAAGGCATCGTTCATATCAGGAATATGATTCTCGGTGCCTGTGCCTCGCCAAAAATCAGCAGGAGGAAAATTGATGGCCAGATAAAAAATGATAAAAGCATAAGAGATCAGTGCAACGGCGATATAAGAAATTCGCTTCACCGCTTTAGGGCCATAATATTCATTTATTACGTCAGTAATAATAAACTCCAACGGCCAAAGTAAGACACCACAGGAAAGATTAAATGATAAACCTGTTACCCCAAATAGAGTAACATTGGCAGGTTGTATTCCCAGTAATTTTTCAAGCGAAAATATTTTTCCTCCTACGCATTCAGCGATTAAAGCATTTGCGACAAAAAAAGCAGTTATTGCCACAAACAGTTTTGTAGACTTGTCTTTTACAATATTCTGAATCATTGACTAAAAAGTAAAAAGTAAACGATAGATAATTTGAAAAATAAGAAAGGAACTGTTAACTACAACTAACCATTTGGGAACTGGAAAGTTTTTTCTTTTAATAACTATTATACCTACGACAAAAATAAAATTTAAGATCACGGATAATATCCAACCAACAATAATAACTAATTCATTAAAAGCTGTTGGAATTTTGAAATGAGTATGTCGCAACAATAAGCAAATAACAAAGAATAGATTGCAGATGAACGTTACCCTGCTGAGAAATAAAAAGCCACGCATGAAATATTTTCGTGTAAAATAGTATTATTTTGCCACCTGCATAAAATAACAACATGAAGAATTTTGAATGGAAAAAGCTTCTGCCGCATGTAATTGCTATTGGTATTTTTTTAATAGTCGCTTTGTTTTACTGTCGGCCTGCTTTGCAGGGTAAAGTATTGCAACAAAACGATATTACTCAGTGGAAGGGGATGAGCCATGACATTTATCAATATAAAGAAAAGCACGGTGTAGCGCCGCTCTGGACCAACAGTATGTTTAGCGGTATGCCCGGTTACCTGATTGCAGGAAGGACAAACAATTACGTACCTTATTATTTTGCTGAAGCGTTATCGTTGTTTTTGGGAAAACCTTTTCAATTCTTCTTTCTGGCGTGTGTATGCTTTTACTTTTTGTCGCAGATTTTAAGGGTTAATACGTGGATAGGTGTAATTGGTTCACTTGCATATGCCTATGCTACTTATAACCCGGTCATTATTGTTGCCGGACACGACACTAAAATGATGTCAATTGCACTGCTGCCCGGTTTTATTGCTTCTCTTATATTAATTTATGAGAAAAAATATTGGTGGGGGGCAGCTTTTACGGCTTTTTTTACCGGTGCATTAATAAGTCAAAATCATTATCAGATTACCTATTATGCCGTTATTATAGCCGTTATTATGACCATTGGTTATGCAATTGACTGGATAAGAAAAAGAGAGTATAAACATCTACTGATAGCAGGCGCAATTACATTATTTGCCGGAGTTGTAGGAGCTTTATCTAACGCAGTAGTTCTTTTTCCAAATTATGAATACACCCAGGAAACCATTAGAGGCGGAAGCGAACTTGCAGATGCTAAAAGCAACATTGGCAAAGATGGACTGAGCCAGGAATATGCTTTTGATTACAGCATGTATAAAAGCGAACCATTTGTAATGCTTATACCAAGAATGTTTGGTGGCAGCAGTAATAACATGGAAATGGACGAGGCTAAGTCGAAAGCAGTTGAGGCTTTACAGTCAATGCCGCAACAATTGGCACAACAACTACAAGGAAATCTCAGTTTTTACTGGGGAGGAATTGGTGGAACACAAGGGCCTCCTTACGTAGGCGCTATTATTTGTTTCCTTGCCATTTTGGGCTTTGTAGTATTAGATGCAAAACACAAGTGGTGGATAATGGCCACTTGCATACTTGCCATCATAATGAGTTGGGGCGGTTTCTTTCCTGGTTTCAATGGTTTCTTACTGAAGCATCTGCCCATGTATAATAAGTTCAGAGCTCCTAGTATGATCATCGTTATTCCGACCTTTTTACTTTGTATGATAGCAATATTATCACTACAGAAAGTGCTTTTTGGCGTAGAAGATAAAGCGGTTTTGCAAAAGAAGATTAAGCTTGGATTTATAATTACAGGGGCCGTTTTTGTTTTTTTATTGCTCATTTATTTTAATCTTGATTATGTGAGCCAGGCAGATACAAGATTGTTACAGCAAATTTCTTCCATACCAGATGCAACACAAAAGGCTGCCATAGAACAACCTGTAAAATCTTTTTTGAATGGACTTAAAGATGACCGGCAGCATTTATTTCTGATGGATATTTTTCGTTCTTTATTCTTCATTGCTATTGCAGGTGCAGCCATCTGGCTTTATCAAAAAAAGGTTTTAAAGCCGGTTGTTGTGATGGCTATAATTGGTCTTTTTTCTTTTATTGATGTTATGGCCATAGACACTAACTATTTAAAAAGTGACAACTACCAGGAAAAAGAGGAGAATGAAGCAGCTTTCAATCCTACTCCTGCCGACCAGTTTATTTTACAAGACAAAAGCTGGTTCCGTGTGCTCGATCTGTCTCAGGGCAACATCGGTGCTGCTTTTAATGGGGGCGCTTTAACTGCATATTTTCATAAAACGATCGGCGGTTATCATCCGGCGAAGCTGAGTATCTATCAGGATTTGATAGAGCATCAATTGTATAAATATCCCAATGACCAGAACGTTTTAGATATGCTCAACACAAAGTATATCATCGAAAATTCTAACGCTGCAACCGTGCCTGCAAGACCTACCAACCTTGGACCCGTCTGGTTGGTTAAAGGCATTCGTTTTGTAAACAACGCCAAAGAAGAAATGGCTGCGCTGGATAATCTGAACACAAAAGACTCCGCTGTGGCGAACAAATCTTTTTCTAATGTATTAAATAGTGCCTTTACTGCAGACTCAACAGCAACTATACAATTGGTAAAAAATGAAAATGATGTAGTAACCTATACATCGAAGGCGGCCTCAGAACAACTGGCAGTCTTTAGCGAAGTGTATTACGACAAAGGCTGGAATGCATACATTGATGGCAAACAAACTCCATATGCTAAAGTAAATTACGTTTTGCGTGGCATGATGATACCGGCTGGCGAGCATACCATCGTTTTTAAATTTGAACCAAAAAGCCATGCAATTGGGTGGACTGTTACTTATATATCTTCGGCCATTATGCTGCTGTTGTTAGCTGCCGCAATTTTTATAAGTGTGAGAAAGAGAAAATCATCCGCTGCATAGCTTTTAACAATTTTTATAATTTTGCAACAAGCGCAGGTGAGCCACTTCATTATTTGTTGGCTCCCTGCTTTTGTTATTCATAGCGCCATGGTTGCGTCGCACTCTTGTACTTTTTTTAATTCTATTCAGCGCTAAACTCGTGCAACTCTTAAGGCCTACATCTCAAAGCCTTTTATACCCTTTGTTGTAAAAATGTAAATTGCATTTATGTCAGATGATAAACCACCATTGGTAAGTATCATACTCCCGGCTTATAATTGTGAAAAGTATTTGAGAGAAGCTATTGATAGCATGCTGCAACAAACGTTCACCAATTTTGAATTTATCATCATCAATGATGGATCTTCAGACGCAACTGAAAAGATTACTTTATCCTACATAGATCCCCGGATTATCTATTTAAAGAACGATACTAACAAAGGACTAATTTATACCCTTAATCGCGGCCTCTCTAAAGCAAAAGGAAAATATATAGCAAGAATGGATGGGGATGATATTTCGCTGCCGGAGAGGTTAAAAAAACAGTATGATTGGCTCGAAGGAAACAAAACTGTGGACGTATTGGCTACCCAGGTTTCTTTAATAGATGAGAATGATAAAGACATCGGGTTTTGGGAAGATGACATAAAACATTCAACTGCTAACTCAATAAAAAAATATCTGCCTGTCAATAATTGCATTGCTCATCCAACAATATTGGGCAAGAAAGAAGCCTTTCTAAAATACAAATACAATCCATCTCAAAAGCTTTCAGAGGATTATGATCTTTGGCTGCGAATGACTGCCGATGGATTAACTATAGATAAATTAGCACAACCGCTTTTAAAGCATAGAATACTACAAAGCTCATTTACCAGGACAAGAAACGTAAATGTTTTTTACAAGGTAGCAGTCGTAAAATGGAATTTTGTTAAAAACAGCCTGGCCAGGGGAAAATTTAATAGCTTTATTTTTAGCGCTTTTTTATATAGCATTTTCGACCGAATAAAAGGAACAGGCAAAGTAATTAAGAAGTTAGTAATAAAGCATTGAAAAAGACCATTCTAATGCCAACATTGTTTCTACCTCCAATCGAAAAATATTTTTCCATCAAATGATCATGCATTATCAATTACTAAGGTTAAAAAATAAAATAGAAAACATTTTCATTTTCCCTTTTATTCTAATAGGGCGCTTACTTTTTTTATTGCATAAGAAAGAACCGGAGTACGAGATATTTTTCTTTTTCCCATTTTACCACACGGGCGGTGCCGAAAAAGTTCATGCCCTAATCGCCCGTGCAACCGGCAGTGCAAACTCCATTATTTACTTTACCAGGAAATCGCAGGATAAAACTTTTTATGATGATTTCGAGAACAGCGGCTGCACCATAAAGGATATTTCAAAGTTTACCGATAACAAGCTTTTCTACTTTTTTAATCTTATTTACCGTGGGTATATTGCCGGACTTATAAATAGTCAAACTCATCAGCCACTCATTTTTAATGGCCAGTGTAACTTTGGTTACAAAATATCGCCGTGGATAAAGAAGGAGATTCCACAAGTGGAGTTACTTCATTCTTTCAACACTTTTTCATGGATAAGAATTCCGTTTCTTCCTTTAATTAGAAAGACAATAATGATAAGCCAGGTTAGAATTGAAGACCATTCAAGACAATATGAACGATTAGATATACCAGAAGTTTATAAGTCGAGAATTAAATACATCGTTAATGGAATTTCTTTGCCAGCAGTAGTAAAAGAAAAAGACTACAAAGGAAATGTCAAAGTACTTTATGTTGGTCGGGGAACTGAAGAAAAACGGGTTCATCTGATAGCTAAAATGGCTGAGCAGGCTGCTAAAAGAAACCTTGCTGTTGAGTTTCTGTTTATGGGTGATGTGCAAGAAGCAATCCCTGAACGACTGCAACAGCACTGTAAATTCCTGGGGCATAAGAGCGATGAGATTGAGATTGACAAAGTTTATCAGCAGTCGCATATTATAATGATTACTTCTTACACGGAGGGCTTTCCGATGGTGATAGAGGAAGGCATGGCAAGAGGTTGTGCAGTTATGGCGACACCAGTAGGAGACATTCCTGTACATGTAAAAAATAACGAAAACGGATTCCTATTTTCTACCATAAAAGACGAGGAATTGATTGTTACGGAAGCAATTGATTTCCTTACTTTGCTCTGTAGCAATCGAAAATTGCTGAAGGAAATGGGCGATAGGAATATTGATTACGCAATTAATCATTTCAGCATACAGGCATTTAATAGAAGTTATAGAGATCTCTTTAATGAATTAAGAAGTAAATACTATTGAAACCGCTCAGCTTCATCATCGTCACTTATAATCGGTCAAAAGACGCACTCGAGCTGTTACAAAATATCAGTAGCCTGAGTAGATCCCGAGAATTGCTCGAGGATGTGATCGTAGTAAATAACGCTTCTACAGAAGATTATTCTAGCGTAAAAAAGTTTAACGAACCGGGCTTGCCGGTGGTGTATGTGGAAGCAAATGAAAATCTTGGCGTAACCAAAGGGCGCAATTATGCTTTGCAATTTGCCAAAGGAGAAATCATCATTTTTTTAGATGATGATGCCGTTTTGCAAAATTCTGATGCTCTCATAAATGTGCTTGATGCATTCAAAAAACCTGGGTTTGAAAATCGCCCTGTTGGGGTTGTTTCTTTTAAAGTGCTGTATTATGTAAACCTGCAGCTTCAGAAAAATGCGCTTCCTCATAAGCAGTTCGACGCGTATAAAGATAAGAGCCAGTTTTTTACCTATTATTTTGCCGGAGGCGCTCACGCTATTAAAAGAAAGGTGTTGGAAGAAGTAGGTAATCTGCCGGCAGAGTTTTTTTATGGAATGGAAGAATATGACCTGAGCTATCGTATAATTGACAAAGGTTATTGCATCAAGTATGACAGTTCTATTATCATGCTTCATAAAGAAAGCCCGTTAGGCAGAAAGCCTAAAAGTGATAAACAACGCATGATGTGGGTCAACAAGGCAAAAGTAGCGTATCGGTATTTACCTAAAATTTACTTTTACTCAACTTCTATAATGTGGTCAATAGAATATTTTATAAAAGCGGGGTTTGATCTGGCTGGCTGGTTTGATGGCTGGAAACAAATTTTTAAAATATCAGAAAAAGAAAGAAGAACTAAATTAAAAGAAAGTTCATTAGAATATTTGAGAAAGGTGAAGGCAAGACTTTGGTATTAAATCGTCTGAACCTGGATTTGTAAGATTTATGGGATTTTGTAGGAAACAAAGCTTTTACAGGAATGACAAAAATTTTTCCAGTCCTTTTCTTTTCTCCTCAGTTAGCTCGTAGCTAATGTTCTCTGAAAAATATTTTTTCAAATCGTAG
>JBBPZJ010000397.1:0-9161 GCA_038199395.1 Chitinophagales bacterium | reverse complement strand
TTAGATGTCTCGCCAGCGCATCTGCTGCGTACACACTCCTGTGCTGCCCGCCGGTACAACCAAAACCAACAAGTAAACTTGCAAAACCACGCTTTATAAAATCTTCTACTGAAATATCAACAACATCGAATACGCTATTTAAAAATTCGGGCATTTTAGTTCTTTGCTCCAGAAAATCCTTTACTTCCTTATCTCTTCCTGTAAGATGTTTAAATTCCGCAAATCTTCCGGGATTTAATATCCCCCGCATGTCAAACAGAAATCCGCCTCCGTTATCTGTCTCATCTACAGGCAACTGTTTTTTATACGAAAAGCTAAAAATACGTACAACCAATGGCGTAGTGTCATCTGCCTTTACTGTCTCAAATCTTGAAATAATTTCATCACTCACTACAAGTTTCAATATTCTGTCGAACTCAGGAGTTAAAAGTCCGATTTGCTTATTTTGAAGAAAAAATTTAAGGTTGCGCAAAGCCAGGGGAATGCTGGTTAAAAAATGCGCTTTACGTTCAAATAATCCTCTGAAACCGTATGCACCAAGTACCTGTAGCAAGCGAATAAGCACGTACCCATTGTATTGACTCAAGAACAAGCCTCGGTCCATTTGTTTATTTAACAACAATTCTACCTCATCTATATAACCGTCCAATAATTTATCTTTCCAATCTTCGGAAAGATTAGCTTTTGCCTGCCAAAGTAATGAAGCAACATCATATTGTAAGGCTCCTTTCATTCCGCCCTGAAAATCTATAAAATGAACCTGCTCATTGCTGACTATTACATTTCGACTTTGAAAATCACGAAACAAAAAATACTTCTGATCGCTATTACACAGAAACGAGCTTAATGTTTCAAAATCGTCGAGCATCGCCTGTTTGTCGTAAGGCACCTTTAATGTATCAACGAAGTAATACTTAAAATATAAAAGATCGCTCAAAATAGCTTGTTTACCAAACTCCTTCGCAGTCAGGCATTGTTCGTAATCAAGCCCCTGATCTCCTGATATTTGCACCTTCGCCAACTGCGCCAAAGTCTGTTTGTATAAACCAAAAGTATAGTCGGTGTGACCATGTTGTTCCAGCTTGTCCAGCAGGCTTTCGGTACCCAGGTCTTCCTGCAGGTAAATGATTTTGTCTTCAGTAACAGCATAGATGGTAGGCATTGGCAATCCGGCAGTTTTAAAATGATGCGAAAAATAAAAAAAGGTTTGGTTCTCTTTTATATTAATGTTGTAGGTAGCAATGCAGGTTTCATTTCCTGCATAAATTCTAAAGTAAATTCTGTCGCTGCCCGACTGAGGAAGTTTTTCAATCCTGTCCTCTTTAGCCTTTTTGAAAGCTTTAAACAAACTGCTGATTGCTGCTACAACCTCTTCCATTAATAACATTTTTGCGGGGCGGTAAAAGTATAATAATTGTCTGAACCTTTAAGAACGAGAAGCGTGTGTTTGAAAGAATTTTTATGGAACCAGCTAATGTCTTTCAATTAAGCAGCCATTGCGTCGCACACTTGTACTGTGGGTTAGGGAGGAGTTGATTTGGTACTGTTATAAAAAGAAAATCGGTTCAAAATAAAAAAACCAATTACGGCACCTAAAGTGTTTAAAATTACATCGTCAATATCAAAAAAACCGAGCACTGTTATCAATTGTATCAGTTCAAAACCTAGACTCAGGAAAAAGCCTATCGCCAGCATTTTACTAAAGTAGGTAAAAGCAGGAATTAAAATGGGCAAAATGATGCCGAAAGGCAAGAACAAAACAATATTGCCGACGATGTTTTGAAAAGCAAAAAAGCCCGACTCTTTAGAAATTAATTCCAAAATTGTCTTAAACGGAACAAAATTAGCCCTTCGAAAATTTTCATGAACAGACAGCACTCCATAAAAATTGGGATACTGAATAGAACCGATATAATTCTTGTAAAAGATGATTTTAATTAAGAAACATAAGTAAACTATAAAAAACACCCATAAAAGCAGTTTTCTCATATTCTGCATTCTAGTCAAAAAAATAAATCCCTTTACAAAATATATAAACAGCAAAAAAATCAGCAGGGCAAATGTAGGTGTAGCGGGCAACAAACTTACTCACCCATTACGTCCCTAACTTTTTTTCTTTGCCGGGGAGGAGTATCATCCATTTTAACAATTTTGGGAGTAAATGTACCTAACGTTTCTACGAGATGCGTTTGCGCATTCATGACTGTTCGTATGTCTTTATAAGCAAAAGGTGCCTCATCTAATCCTCCTCCGATCAGCTTTACATTGTGTTTTTGCAATTCTTCTTTTAGCGCAACTGCCGTTACAGAATTAAGAGCTGCAGTCCGGCTCATCTTTCTACCTGCACCATGCGAAGCGGAATTGATAGAAGCCGTTTCACCTTTGCCTTTTACGATAAAACCAGGTGCTGTCATGCTTCCGGGTATGATGCCTAATACATTTTTCCCTGCCGGTGTAGCGCCCTTTCTATGTACAATTACTTCCTTCCCTTCATACATTTCTTTCCAGGCGAAATTGTGGTGGTTTTCTACCATTTTTACTGGTTGTCTCCCTAGCTGTTTTGCAATTTTAGCGTGAATAACATGGTGGCAGGCACTGGCATAATCGCCGGCAAGATTCATAGAAAGCCAATATTCTATTCCTTCTTCTTCATCTAAATCAAACCAGGCAAGATTAGCCGCCTCGTTGGGTAGATGCCGTTTTTCTTTAGCCAGTTTGGTATAATGATTCGCAACATTAGCCCCTACTGCCCTTGATCCAGAATGAGATAATAAGCCAAGATAGTTGCCTGCCTCAAGCCCGAGTACTTCATCCTTAACAGGAATAGTAACAATGCCAAATTCGACGAAATGATTTCCTCCGCCTGATGATCCTAGTTGGCTTACAGCTTTATCTCTCAAAGTACGAAGTACAGCAATTTCATTAAACTCTCTTCGGTACAATACTTCATCATCAGATGGCTTTTTAAATGTTCGACCGCTCCCAAATAAAGTTGCTTCATTTAACTCCCGCAAAAAATAATCAGGGCGAAATGAAAGCTCATTAGGATTAATATCAAAAACCGATAAGCACATACGGCAACCAATGTCAACACCTACTCCATAAGGTATTACAGCGTTTTCAACAGCTAACACACCTCCGATCGGCAATCCATATCCCTGGTGAGCATCTGGCATCAAAGCTCCTGCGATAGAAACAGGTAAGCGAACAGCATTATTCATTTGAGTTACTGCCCCCTCCTCAATAAACTCTGCTCCGAAAATATTATAGGGTGCCGCAATGGACTTAAAACCTACCGTGGCAGCCGCTTTTGCTGCCAGCTTTTCTTCTCTCTCAAGCAATGCCCTTGCTATTTTTCCTAATATTTCGTCTTCGACATAAGCATCTGGCCTCGCTAAAATGGCTTTTAAAAAACCCAAAGCATACTCTTTAGAATTGCGTTTAAAATTTTTCTCCATTATATCCATTGCAAGACTGATAACCGGACTTTCCGGATATCCAATCGACCTAAGATCCTTTCCTGATAACTTAAGTTTTGCCATACCTTAATGAATAGATAATTCTAATACGTGGAGCAAATACAATGCCTTTGGCAAGTACTGTTTTTCGAATTATTAAGCAAACTGGCAAATAAGAGATAAAGCCGCAAAAATAATAGGCATGAAATTTTATCTGGTGGATTGAACCATTTCTAATACATTATATTTAAAACCTGAATATACTTTTAGAAGGGACGTATCATGTTTTATTTTTAGAAATAAAATGATTTTGAAAATAAGAAAAAGTATATTCGAATAAATAAATAGTTGCATGCTATGAAAACCGTAGAAGATATATTAAGAACAAAGGAAAATGCGTCAAATACAATTGAACCCACTGCATTAGTAATCGAAGCTTTGCAAAAGCTCATTGCTGTCAATCTAAGTTACCTGGTTGTAAATGAAGAAGGAGAATACCTTGGAATTTTTTGTGAAAGAGATTATACAAGAAAGCTGGTATTACAAGGGCGCTCAAGCAGAGATACGATGGTACGTGATGTAATGACCACAGAACTTCCGGAAGTTGAATTAACTGATACCGTTGAAGATTGTATGTACCAAATGAATACAAGAGGCGCCCGCTACCTGGCAGTATTTACGGAATCTGAGTTCGCAGGTATTATAACCATTCACGATTTGCTAAGGGAAGTACTTGCTAGCAAGGAAAAGGTTTTCGATAATACGCTAGCCAATTCTTTAATTGATACCGAAGAAAGCGGAAAGTTTTTTTAAGCAGGTTTAAGACATCTACTATTAAGACATCTACTATCAACAGAAAGGAATTGCCTTAGTAAGTTTGGTAAATGATTGATGAAAGACATTGCAATAGCAAGGGTTGAAGCAAAAGATGCTTCGTTTCTTAGCGAAGTAGCATTAAAAGCTTATGCGGACCATTACCTGCATTTATGGCACGATGGCGGCTTATGGTATATGAACAAGTTTTTTGCAGTTGAGCAATTGGCAAGTGAGATAAATAATCAAAATAGCCGCTTCTACATTGCTTTTTTTAAAGGCACTCCCGTTGGTTTTCTTAAAATTAATATACATGCTTCTTTAACTGGTTTTGAAGATAAAAATACGTTAGAGCTCGAGCGCATTTATTTAAATAAACAGGCCACGGGAAAAGGCGTTGGAAGAGAACTGGTTGACCTGACTTTTAAGATTGCTGCAGAAAATAATAGAAATATCGTTTGGTTAAAGGCAATGGACACGAGTAACGGACCTATCGCTTTTTATAAAAAAATGGGTTTTGAAATAAAGGGAACTCATAGGCTAAAACACCCTCTAATGAAAGAAGATTTGCGCGGAATGGTAGTAATGATAAAAGAATTAACGGCAAACACCATCTCTAACTTTAGGAGCGGACAGAACAACAATTTTTAACACTGGGTGACCCGAACTTGTAATGTTATTTTCTATTCGCCCGTTTTTTTCACAGTAGCAGATTTGTGAATTTTTAATGAACATTTTTTTTTCTCTTATAGACTAATGCCTTGCTACATATCCGACCCTTCTTCCACTTTCTAAATATAAATTTCCGGTTCTGTCTATAAATATTTGCTGCTGATCATCATAAATAACATAAGGGTAATTTGGCCGGTTTGTCGAAGCTATCTTTGCTACTACAAAAGCCTGATATCCCCTCAGCATAATTACCTGATTTTGAGCAGTAATAAAATATTGCTGACTACTGTTGCCGTTAAATCTAATGTCATAAATGACATCTATATTCTGAGAACTGTTTCCTCTCCATCGACCGTTGCCCTGATCTCTTCTTTGACCGTAAACGCCATCGTTAGCACCAGGATAGTTGCTACGACTATCCCCTTGACGGCTTCTTCTGTTTGAGGGATAATTTCCTCTGCTGTCGGTAGGGTAATCCTCTCTTCTGTCCTGCTGTGAAGGGTAATTGGCCCTTCTGTCATCGGGCGTATTGATAGCGACATCATCATTACCTCTGGCTACTTTTACTGTTGTACTATTCCAGCCTCTTTCTATTGCAGCCAACCTGTCATTTTCACCTGGGTGTGTTGCACTGGGATATGGACTGGCAACTAATTTCATTGCCAGTTGAGCCTGCTGCAGACTTGCACCCATTCGCCGTAAAACCAATCCTGAAAACTCGTCTGCCTCTAGCTCCTTTGGTATCTGGCTTCCCCTGCCGTTTAAAGTATGACCAAGCAAATGGTGTCCTATTTCATGTCCGACAACACTTATTGAAGCCCATTTGTCCCTCGCAGCATTATCAAGCTCGTTTATAAAAGATGGATTGTATAAAATATATCTCACACCCTGATAAATAACAGCCGCAGCATTATCAACCTGGGTTGTCGATTCAACTCTAAAATTTTGTTGAATGTCAGAAACATCCATAATATCATTAATTATAGAACGCGCTTCACTAACGCTTGAAAATCCAATAGCCGCAGATGGCTTTTTGGCAAGAATAGCAGCCATATTAACAGGCTTATCCAAATGAAATCCTTTTGGCTGATTCTGTGCATTCAAGCTAAAAAAGCCTAATAAAAAAATGGATAGTGCGTATATTTTTTTCATTTTATTATAAGTTTAACTTACAGTCCTATTATTAAAAACAACGCCAGATTTGTACCACAAATATTATTTAACAAGTTTTTTTGGAAATAAAAAATCAAAAGCAGAAAACCCTGAAAAATGATTAGAAAACTATTTTCCGCTTACATATGCAGAAGTTTGTTTAGACTTTTAATAACAAGTTCATCTATTCATAATGCTATCATCAAACTAGCTTATCCTTTATAGAAGTAGGAAGCTTTTAAAACTATCATCCTTGAAAATCAAAAATGATGTTTTCGATTTTCAAGGACGAGTAATTAGAATTTAGGGAGGTATTTTGTTAGCAAAGTATTCAAACTGCAAATGACAATACCATCTTTAGTTTTATATTCTTCTGTATCGGGCACTACAACAAAATTTTTCTTTGTTTTAAGATCGGCAATGCTTTGATAATTTCCTTTACTGATTGTGGGTGCATTGTTTAGTTTAACTTCTATACATGCAATTGGCTTTATTCCTCTTGCCAGCACAATATCATACTCAGCTCCGGCTTGCGTGCGATAGTAATACATCTCGGTACCTGATGGCTTCAACTCATTAATCTGTTCAACCACGTAACCTTCCCATGACGAGCCAACAACGGGATGGCCTTTTAAGGTATTAATATTGGGAACATTGCTTAGTTGGTGTAAAAGGCCGCTATCCCTTATATATACTTTTGGGGCCTTTACAAGCCTCTTTCGTGTATTAATAAAAAAAGCCGGTAGCCTGTGAACAAGAAAAGCACCTTCTAAGAAATCTACGTATCTGTTGACAGTAGGTGCAGTTATGCCCAGGGAACGAGCCATCATTTCCGCATTCCATACACTTCCATTTGTGTGTGCCAGCATGCTTAGTAGCCTGCCGATAGTATTACCAGATAAATCAACTCCAAATAAACTTCCCAAATCTCTTTCTATATAACTGCGTACAAAACTGTTTATCCATTCTGCCGCTGCCTTATCTGACCTTGCTAATAAAGCTGATGGAAATCCTCCTCTTAGCCAATGTTTCTGCATAGTTATTTTCTCTGGCAGCTCCATTATATTAACCGGCGAAAGTTCTCTGTAAGCAATGCGTCCCGCAAGTGATTCTGAGACACCCTTTACCAATTGGGGCGAAGCACTTCCCAGTAAAATAAACCGACCATTTCTTCTATCTATATCGATGACTGATCTAAGAACAGAAAACAGTGACGGAATTGTTTGAACCTCATCAATTAAAACACACTTGTCTTTATTGTCTGAAAGAAAAGTAAAAGGATCTTCTAATCTGCGTACATCAAGGGGGTTTTCTAAATCGAGATAAATTGTAGGCTTCTTTTGTACAGAAGCAATTTCTTTAGCCATCGTAGTTTTACCTACCTGGCGAGCACCAAGTATAGCAACAGCCGGAAACTGCTTCAGTAAACTCCTTACTTCAGTGTTTAATTTTCTTTCAATCACTAAACAAATATAAGTATTGATCCTTGAAAATCAAAAATGTCATTTTTGATTTTCAAGGATCAATGAAAAATAAAAGTTGTTGAAAACCCAAATTTATAGATAATGTTTTGAGCGAAATTGTAGAGCTTGTCCGACGTAAACTATTCCCTGGTTTTCAGGATATGTTATATCTCTTATGTTTTGGGGAAATTTTTATTTCTGCTACTAATATTATTGGTAAATAAATGCTAATTTTATTGTCAAATAAATCTACTCAACTATGGAACAGGTATCAAAGTTCTTAAATTGGAGCCAACTCGGATTGTACGAGTATTTGCTTGTTGCTCATCCTGATAGCTACGTAAACGGCAAAATAATGGCTGAAAAGGAAAGCTTTACAGCAGAATATCAGCAGCAGATTGCTATGAAAACAAAGCCTCACATTACTATCGCCAGTTTTGTGGCGCGGGAAGCTATGGAAGATACTATTTTACGGTATACGCAGCGAATTTGTTGTCAGCAGCAGAGTTTTGAGGTTGCTCTTAACAACTATAGTGGGTTTCCAGCGCATGAAATTTATCTGCGTGTTCAAAATCCAACACCTTTTAGGCAGCTTGTCAAAGAGCTTAAAGTGGTAAGTAATTATGTAAGTTCCTGTTCGTGCCCGCCTGTTAAACTTATCACCAATCCTCATATAAGTATTGCAAGGCAACTTTCTGAAACTGTGTACTTAAAAGCAATAATGGACTATTCGCAAAAGACTTTTCATGAAACATTTATGATGAATGATCTGGTCCTGTTAAGAAGAGGTAGCCGATATGAAAATTGCAAGGTTGTTCATGTATTCCGCCTTCAACCGCCGCGAGACGAATTCTTCAAAACCCGTTATTTAATTAATCAAAAAGTTTACTAAAATGAACAGTAATATTTTATCTCTTCCGGGTTATCGTGTGTGCGAGTACATGCTCGTACTGCATCCGCATGAAGAGCTTCGCAACAAAATCATTAATATTAAAAAAGGGTTCTCAGAAAAATTTGAAGCGCCTTCAGCAGAAGGTGGGAGGCCACACATCACACTGGTAACTTTTCAGCAGTTGCAAATGATGGAAGAGCGTATAATAAATCGCTTGAAAATGATTGCTATGGCTATGCCGGCATTTAAAGTAGAGCTAAAGGATTTTGGTAGTTCTCCGTCGCACACTATTTATATAAATGTTGCATCTCAGGTACCAATTCAAATGCTGGTAAAGAGCTTAAAGCCTGCGCGTTCGTTGATGAAAACAAAAGAGGTTAACCCTTATTTCGCTGAAACCCCTCACTTAACAGTTGCACGTAAGTTGTTACCATGGCAGTACGAAAAAGGATGGCTCGAATACAGTCACAAACATTTCACCGGACGTTTTATTGCCAATAGTATGCTGTTGCTTCGCCGTGCCGATGGTTTAAAGTCGTACCAACCTCTGCAAAGGTTTGAGTTTATGAATATGCCCGTAGTAACAACTCAAGGAAAGCTATTTGTTTAAGGGGAATGTCTGAACCATGATTTATAGGATTTGTGGGATTAAGAGGAAATGAGGAAGATATATAGAGCTGCATTTGTAGTACTTTAATGCTTTCGTTGCTT
>JBBPZJ010000396.1:0-5337 GCA_038199395.1 Chitinophagales bacterium | reverse complement strand
TAATGCAAAAATATGCAGAATCAGTAAATGGGCTAACTTGCACCTCGTTTAAAAAATACTATGGTAGATTTATCTCAATTTGATCCCAACCAGGCCGGGAATCCTAATAACAATATTTTCGGATTGCCTTTTTCGGAAGAAGAAGCAAAAGTGATTTTATTACCCGTTCCATGGGAGGTTACGGTGAGTTTTGGAGCCGGAACGTCGCGGGCTGCAGACCAGATTTTTAAAGCAAGCTTGCAGGTGGATTTATATGACCCCGATGTAAAAGATGGTTGGAAGGCGGGATTTTACATGATGCCGATTGATAGAAAAATATTGCTGAGAAGCGATTACCTCAGAAAGGAAGCCGAGTTGTATATTGATTATATTTCAAAAGGTGATGATGTACAGGCAAATAAGTTTATGTGCAAAAGCCTGAGAGAAATAAATGAAGGCAGCAATTTTCTAAATGGTTGGGTGTACGATCAAACAAAAGCTTTATTAGAAAAAGGAAAGCTTGTTGGTTTAATCGGAGGCGATCATAGCACTCCTCTCGGATATTTAAAAGCGATCGCTGAACAGGAAGGAGATTTTGGGATTCTGCAAATTGATGCTCACTGCGATCTTCGTGTCACTTACGAAGACTTCAAATATAGCCACGCATCTATCATGCACAACACTTTAGATGAAATACCACAGGTAAAAAAGTTGGTTCAGGTGGGTGTCAGGGATTATTCGGAAGATGAGAACCTGTACATCATTAATCACTCTGATCGTCTTGTAACTTACTTTGATAAAGACATTAAAGAACGTCAGTACGAAGGCGAGACCTGGAAGACGATTGTTGGCGAAATTGTAGAAAATCTACCGGAAAAAGTTTATATAAGTTTTGATATCGACGGGCTGGATCCGAAATTGTGTACTAACACGGGCACCCCTGTTGCTGGTGGTTTTGAAGCAGAGCAAATTAATTACCTCTTTAAGAAAGTAATTGAAAGTGGTAGAAAACTAGTTGGCTTCGATTTAAGTGAAGTGGGCGTTGGTGAGGGAGGATTGGATGCCAATATTGCTGCCCGCATCTTATTCAAACTTTGTAATTTAATGGTTAAGAGCAACAGCTAATATATCAATCAATTTCTCTTTACTATAGCAGTAGGCGAGCTACGTACTAATTAATCTATAGTAAATTAAAGCATGGTTTACGACTATCTCATAACCCTCAAGAAAAGGGATTACCATATAGCTGACCAGGTCAGTCAGCTTATGTACAGTTTTTCTTTGATAACTTTTGGTTACTTCTATTATTATCACCCGAAGTCGGGTGCAGTGTATCTTTTTGTCGGAGCTGGCATTTTGCTTAGCTGGACTTATTCCTTTGTAAAAAAGCGGAAGAAAGGAGAAGCTTTTTTCAGGTTAGGCTTGTTTTTTTGTGCTGTAGGATGGATATTAGGACCTGAGAGAAATGTATGGATGGCGATCTTGTATGTGACAGCCGGATTAATTGAAAAGCAAGTAAAATTTCCGGCAGAAATAGGTTTTTCAGAAGCCGAAATATCGTTTAATAGTTTGCCAAAAAAAGTGCTGCAGTGGAATGAAATAAAAAACGTTGTAATAAAAGAAGGTCTTATAACTATCGATCAGAAAAACAATAAACTTACTCAAAAAGAAATAGAGGGGTACGTAACAAAGGATGTTGAAAAAGAGTTTAATGACTTTGCCAATCATTGTATTGTTGCTGCTAACTTACCTGAATAACTTTTATTGAACCAGCGCATTGCCCGCCGGAAGAGTATATGAAGCCGCAATTATTTTAATGAATGCGCTTTAATTCGATCCCGTTTTCACTCGATTTTTAAAATTTTGTAAAATGGTGGTTTTGTCACCAAATGTTTACTCTTAAACTGTCGGGCCTGTACATTTTACTTCCAGGCTTTATATTGAAAGCTTCATAAAACTCAGGAACATTTACAAGCGGGCCGTTTACTCTTTCCTTTGCAGGAGAATGAACGTCGGTCATTACCTGGTTTGCCAATCTTTCTTTTCTTATCTGAAACATCCAACTGTAAGCATATCCCAGGAAATATCTTTGCAATGGAGTTAATCCTCCAATTTTTTTCCCGTTTTTAAATGCGTCTGTTTTCTTGAAAGCATCTAATCCTAATAAAACACCACCAAGATCCGCAATGTTTTCACCCTGGGTAGCATCGCCATTTATATGTAACGTGTCCACGGGATTGAACTCGTTGTATTCCCGAATGATTTTTTGAGCCCGGTCTTTAAACTGTTTTGCGTCGCTCTCTACCCACCAGTTATGCAAGTTGCCATTTTCATCATATTGCCGTCCCTGGTCATCAAAACCATGTGTTATCTCGTGGCCAATTGTAGACGCTCCTGCATAGCCATATACAAAAGCATCATCAAGCATTGGATCTTTCATACCTGGAACAGCAAAAATACCGGCGGGCAACACAATCTCGTTATTACTGGGATTATAGTAAGCATTCCAGGTTTGAGGCGTCATATTCCATTCGTCTCTATCAACAGGTTTACCTAACTTATTCATCATGTAATTGTGCCACCATAAACTCGCTCGTTCCCTGTTTAAAACAAAAGGCCCTCTGTCAATGACCAGATCACTAAAATCCTTCCATTTATCAGGATAGCCTACCTTTTTTGTAATCTTGTTTAGCTTATGTATCGCTTTTTGTTTTGTGCTGTCAGTCATCCAGCTTAATTTTTCAATGCGGTCTTTATATGCTTCCCTTATATTTTCTACCAGGTCTATATATCTTTTCTTGGCATCTTCATTAAAATATTCTTTTACAAATATTTGCCCTAAAGCCTCGCCCATTGCACCTTCTTCTGCATCTAAAACCCGTTTCCATCTTGGTCTGGGAACTACTGCACCTGAGAGGCTTTTACGATAGTTGAAGTAATTAGTAAACGTCTTATTATCGAGATAAGGAGCACTACTTTCAACGACATGAAAGCGTAAATAATTCTTCCAGTCTTCCAGAGCGGTCGATTGTACTTCGTGGCTCAGTGTTGCATAAAACTCAGGCTGGCCAACGATAATGGAGTCAATTTTATTAGCATGAATATTCCTAAAATAATTAGCCCAATCGATGTTTGAAGACAACTGGTTAAGGGCTTTTACATCCATCTTGTTGTAGTTTTTATAAGGATCTCTTAACGCAGCAAGTTTACGGCTCGACTTTGCAAGCCTTGTCTCCAGATCATAAATTGCTTTAGCATTTTTAATTGCAGTGGCACTATCATTTCCCAGTTGCATCAGCGTTTGTACAAGATATGTATTGTAACCCTTTCTTACACCGACCGTTCTCTCATCGGTATTAAAATAATAATCCCTGTTAGGCATACCAAGTCCTCCCTGGCTCATCTGGTAGGCATAGATCTCGCTATTCTTATCGTCTTGTGCTACATAATCATTAAATAAAACATCTATTCCTTTATTATGAAAATCGGCTGATACATTGATTAAATCATTTGTTGATCTAATTCCATCTATTTGATCAAAATCTGACTTAAGAGGTTTCAGTCCCTGCTTTTCGAGAGACAACGTATCCATTCCGCTATACCAAAAATCGCCAATCTTCTGCTCAATACCTTTGGTTGAGCTTTTGCTGCTAGCGTCTTCGTTGATTTTTCTAAGCCTGTTATAAATTTCTTCCTGCACCAGATTTCCTATTCCCCAAGAGCTTTCTTCCGCTGGTATGGGAGTACTTTTTAACCAATTGCCTTCAGCATAGGCAAAAAAATCATCCGCAGGATTAATCGTGCTATCAATGTTCTTTGCCAGAAAGTCGGGCTGCTTTCTTTCGTCTAAATTATTGCTGCTACAAGATGCAACCAGTATCGCAAAGGCAAAGATTAGAAGTGTATTTTTAATCATTCAATTATCCTTATTATTTTTCTTCTCCAAATATCCTAAATAAACCTATTACTTTGAAATGTAGAAGGATATAAGTACCAGCAATAAAAAAATCCCTTAAAAAATGTTTCAAGGGATTTTTAGAAAAACTAAATACGATCGTAATTATATAGTAGGTGTTCCCCCGGTAACTTGTATGGTTGAACTAGTCATATAACTCGAGTCTTGCGAAGCCAGCAAAACATAAGCCGCTGCAAGTTCGGCCGGTTGACCAGCTCGTCCTAAAGGCACATCCTTACCAAATGTTTTCACTTTTTCTTCTGGCATTGTTGATGAAATTAGTGGCGTCCAGATGGGGCCGGGGGCCACACAGTTAACCCTGATTCCTTTTTCTGCCCATAACTGTCCTAACGCTGCGGTAAAGTTTTGAATAGCACCTTTGGTTGCTGCGTAAGCCAGTAAACCAGGCGAAGGTTTGTATGCATTGACAGAAGTTGTATTAACAATAGTACTTCCCGGCCTTAGGTGAGGTTCTGCTGCTTTGCACAGGTAGTACATAGCGTAAATGTTGGTTCTGAAAGTACGATCCAACTCTTCACTTGTGATCTCCTGCAAAGACTCATGAGACATTTGGTATGCGGCATTATTAACCAAAATATCGAGCTGACCAAATTCCTTCAAAGCCCGGTCTACTAATTTTTTACAATGTTCCTCATCTTGTATGTCGCCTGGCACTAATACTGCTTTCCGCCCTGCTTCCTCAATATACTTTGCAGTCTCTTTTGCATCTTCGTGTTCGTTTAGGTAAGATATTAGTACGTCAGCTCCTTCACGGGCAAAAGCTATAGCCACGGCGCGGCCAATACCAGAGTCTCCTCCGGTTATGATCGCTTTTCTTCCCGTCAATTTACCTGAACCCTTATACGAAGTCTCCCCATGATCGGCTTTGGGTGTCATTTCCTTTTCTGTGCCCGGCGGCTGCTGCTTTTGATCAGGAAAGGGGGGTTTAGGATACTGCTCTGCGGGGTTTTGCATGTTTGTGTTTTCTGCTCCACTCATAATTAAATATTTTAATTTGATGAAGAACGATATTCATATATTATGCCAGTAGCACTGCCCTTGTTCTTCAGCTAAACTTGGCAGCACGAGCTGTGGAGTTATTGTGGTTGTTGATGCAATATATTACCCATAAAAATACTCCCCGGCCAGTCGAACCACAGAGATCAACTGTTGTTAATCTTTGACACAAATCCCCGTTGAATGATATTTTTGCTTCTTTTTATATATCAAAACTCTTTAATTTAACTTTACGGAGCAATAGCTAAATTATCCACTTTTCATATCGTTCTTTTATCGGCCTCTTCCACATCCCAACCTCTTACGTCACAATAGTTATCCGCTACTTTGTAGTCAGACAATCCATGCAGGTAATACAACTTTCTATCTTGGTCCTTCAGGACTGT
>JBBPZJ010000395.1:0-3328 GCA_038199395.1 Chitinophagales bacterium | reverse complement strand
TGCAGAACGGGCCGCAAACGTTTGGGTTCCCACGCTGGTGATGAATGGAGGCAAATAATGATTGGAATAAGATTATAGAACTAACAAAAGCAAAAGCAGCCGCTTAACTGCGACAATTTGAAATGCACCCATCTTTTGTTGTGTCTGCATTGCAGGTTTCTTTACCAATAACATATCCTTTGGCATTAAGATAATCAGGATATGCAGGCGGTTTACTACAGTCGCCATAAACAGAAAGCAGGGCAGCAGCTAAAAAAAAATAAGAAAGCATTTTACTTTTCATAAAATTGGTTTTGATTTAAATATTAGTTGAATTTCATTATGATGCAGAGAATGCGGCGCATGTACTCTGTATAAAAAAAGTAAGATTTGCATGATATCACTAGGAAGAGTGAGATGTAAGCGGCCGAAGTTTTCATAAGCAGGAATATTATAAGAAATTTACAAATTATTTTTCTGCTTTTCAAATATTTAAGGCATTTACTATTGCTTTATTTTTTCTTCGGTACAACTGTTACCACCTGCAACATTCCTCGTAAGCATTGTTGTTGGTTTATAAGACCAACAACGGTAGGAAAAGAAGACGGTAACGAAATGTTAACCGGCTTCTTTTATATATTTAAAAAATTAGCTGAATAAATATTCCAAATCTAAAGGCAGGTGTTCTTCACCTACAAACTGCTGGCTAGAAAACGTGTTGGTGAAGAATACCGACAGCCGCGTTAAAAATGAAAACGGTAAAAAGCAGGTGTTGATGGGTTAATAGAAATAATTGATGAATACGGAAGCCAAGGTGTCAGGAAGTCGAAAGGGCGGATAAATAGCAACTGCAGGCTTCCCCGCAACACATTAGGAAGTGCCTTACATAAAAAAGCCGCCTCATGCGAATTGAGGCGGCTTCTTAAAATGTGTTGATTATTTTATTTATCGTAACACACTCAACTGTTGCCTTTCTTTATAATTATCATCCACTATTTCTATAAAGTAAACACCGGTACGCAAATCAGCAATGTTGATTGTTGCTTTGTTTACTTTTCCAAACTTCTGGTGTTTTTTCAGGTTACCCTGTTGGTCATAAATGTTTACTTCGGTTATGGTTTCATGTTTTGTTTTTTCTTTTGTATTTGTTTCTTTAGAATAAACTGTTACAGTTGAGGTTGCCGGATTGGGTGACATGGAATAATAGTAATAAGATTCTCCGCACGATGAGGATACATACAATGTAGACAACCTTGTATTATTACAGGCATCGTAGGTTAATAATCGGATCTCTCCTGCTGTACTTTCATAAGCGTAGTCAGGTATTTGCATAGTTATAGACCATGTGCCTTGGCCATAATTATAAATCCAACTGCTTGGGTAACTCCACTGATAGCCCGCACCTTCTATATAGGACGTTTGATAAGTAACAACCTGACCACAGGAAACGTATGTAGGGCCATAAATATTCATATCGGGCCAAACAGAACCGGCTTTAAGGGTTCTTGATATTGTGCTGGGGCATGCAGCGCCGGTAATTGTTGCAATTAATGAAAATGTTCCATCTGTAATTTTTGTTGCTGTAACTGAGTTTCCATTTGAAGTTAAAGAAACTATGCCTTGTGGAGACGCTGACCAGGTAACAGTTGCTCCGGGGGGTAAGTTAGTTACGGAATAAGGGTTTGATGTGGTGCAAAAATAATCAGCACCGAAAATTTGATATGGTGGCGTTTCTATATTAGCAATACTTGTAGTATTGGTTGTTATAGCTCCAGTATTATTTGGGTCGAGCCAATTACTTAATCTGGTTGCATCCGTGCCTCCTCCAGTCCATGATAAATCAAATCTTCCGTAGTTGTTACCTCCAGTTTGTTGATTACAAGGCGGAGAATACGGTTGTGTAGCTGAAAAAGCTTGCCCAACGACCCAATGATTTTGATTGAATAGCGGAGAACCAGATGAACCGCCCTCGCTTGTACCTGATTTCCATAATACTCTCCAAGCGGTATTAGAGTTCGTTCTTACATTTCCAAGTACAGCAGGATCTGTATCCGAACTTATCTTCATTTGGTCACCTGCGGGGTGATGTATACCTGTTGTTGAAGTGGGCAAATTATTACTTCGATCCCATCCTAAAAAAGATAAATTTAAATTTGTTGATGGAACCTGATTTAATTCAATTAAGGAAAAATCAGTTGGTTCGTATGTTGCACGCAAAGTTGCCCCATTAAATAGAATAGACTGACTTGTGTTTGTATTTGGGTCACATGTTGAGCTCTGCCAGCCAAACAGAAATGTCCAATTATTTGGATTGTCTCCATTAGTGAGATGCCATGCTGTTAAAATATATGGTTTCAAAGTATTACATGATGTATTCATTATTAAGGCGCCAGAACCTCTGAACGATGGGGTTTCGATTAAACACACGGCCTTTCTTTCGATTTGCCAATTATCTCCTTCTGGGCAAACTATATTCCTATTACATGGGCTCGATGCATTAAAGGCTCCTATTAAAGCAGAATCAGATTTATTTTCAGTTAATGTTTTAGGTAATCCAAAACGAACTTTAAATATGTGCAAGTCATTTTGATTAAACTCTGCTTGAGGAATTTTAAGTTCAATTATAATTGAGTTTCCTAAAAAGCATTCGAACTCCACTGTGTATTATTTTTATTAAGTACAATATTTTCTTTTGCTGTAATTGGACCAGTTATAACCGTCCCTTCCGGATTATATAAATAAAGCTGAGCATTTTTTGAAAGACTTAGTCTGTCAAATGTGATGGCAATTGATGTTGCATTTTGAGCAACAATTTTTTGCCTATAAATAAAATCCATACCATTGGTTTTTTTTAAAGCCTCTAAAATTGGTGATATACTAACCAATTTAGGTTCAGCAGATTTGAGTATTCCACGTGAAAAGGTATTTTTTAACGGGTTAGTGTCAAGAGGTGGGACAATTATTTCATTAATTTCTTTGCTGCTTCCAAAGATACCATTGGAAGGGACATGCAAACTATCATAAGAGTTTACAAAGACTTGTGCCGAACTTTCAGCATACAGGAAGATCAAAAAAGAAAAGATTAAAAAGGCTTTCATTTTATTGTTTTTTTTAAAATTTAGAAATCTCAATTGCCAAATAGTTCATAGAGTACCAAATATCACTTTCGATCTTATTATTAATTCTGCTTAAATACTTATTTTAATCCCTGCACTTAATTGTAAAAAAGTATGGGTCAATGCAATATATCTTTCATCCTGACTAAAAAGATAAAAGTCTCTTGTTACTGTATTGACCAGGGAATAAGATATGGAATTTGTTAAAGTAACCTTTTTGTTTAATTGATAAT
>JBBPZJ010000394.1:0-9123 GCA_038199395.1 Chitinophagales bacterium | reverse complement strand
TCGTAAGCCCGAATGTTTGCCGCCAGCTTCCTTCAGATTCGCAGTCGCCCACGACACCCTTGCTCTTGGCTAATACTCCCTACTGTAAAGCGTATTCGGGACTTGCACCCTATAGCTGATATGCCTGCCTGACGCACAAAACAAACCCCGCTAATAGCAGGGTTTGCAGCAGCTTGGTTTTGAGTGCTAAAGCTAAGCGCTCTAAAATAAACAGATAGTTTTGGTTGCTAAACAATAAAAAACCTTAAAACTAAACCTAATACATTTACTCAGACACGCTAGATTTATCTATTGCTGCATCGGTCAAACAATTTTCGTGATTTTTTTATTCTTTTGAATTATAACAAAAAGTTCCGACTCTCAATAATAATGATATTCTTGTTTCAACTAGTCAGCTAACGCAGTTTATTTCGTTAATTTAGCCGCAAATAATCTTTAAATGGCTAGTACAAAAATTACAGTAAATAATAACGGATCTCTCCGGGTGGAAGGTGACTTTGAAATTGTAGACAAAAACGGTACTCCCTACGACCTTGGAGGCAGGGAGTTAGTGTCTATTTGCCGTTGCGGTCTTTCTCAAAACAAACCTTTTTGTGATGGTTCTCATAAGGGGCATTTTGAGCATGAAGCAATCGCTTTTGCCCTTCCTCCAAAAAAGCCGGTGTAGAACAATTATAATTTACTTCTCTTAGTCTTAATTAAAATAATGTCGGCCTTTTTTGCCGGCATTATTTTAAAGATTCGGTTAATTTACCAATCTTAAATTGCGTTATTTTATTTTCAGTTTGTTTCGTAATTGTTGGAAGAAAATACCGTTGTCCCTGGCGTTTTAAACTTAATTTAAATCAACAGCAAAGTCAATAATTGGCAACCTTTAAAAAAAATTCATGCAAACGATTTTGGGTGCTACTGGTCCAATCGGGACAGAACTGGCAAAACAGCTTATTAATTATACAGATAAAATAAGGCTGGTCAGCAGAAACCCTAAGAAGGTAAATGTGACAGATACTGTATTGTCTGCTGATCTTACAAACGCAGAAGATGTAGATAAAGCAATTGCAGGTTCACAAATAGTGTATCTGACCATTGGGTTCGAGTATAGAACAGCTATATGGAAGAAAACATGGCCGGCACTGATGGAGAACGTAATAGCAGCCTGTAAAAAATACAATAGTAAGCTCGTTTTTTTCGACAATGTCTACATGTATGATCGTGATTTTCTATCAAACATGACGGAGGAAACACCGGTAAGGCCAACAAGCAAAAAAGGAGCAATCAGAGCAGAAATAGCTGAAAGATTGCTGGATGAAACAAGAAAAGGCAATCTAACAGCCTTGATAGCGAGGTCGGCAGATTTTTTCGGACCGAGTAATAGTGTTTTGATAGAGACCGTTTACAAAAATTTTAAAAAAGCTAAAAAAGCTAATTGGTTTGCCGATGTAAATAAAGTGCACAACTTTACTTTTTATACCGATGCTGCAAAAGGAACTGCAATACTCGGCAATACTCCTGAAGCCTATAACCAGGTCTGGCATTTACCAACAGATAGCACCCAAATCACGGGGAAACAGTGGATAGAATTATTTGCCCTGCAAATGAATGTGAAGCCTTCCTATATGGTAGTTCCGGAATGGCTTGCGGGCATAATGGGAATATTTGTACCGATGTTGAAAGAGTTAAAGGAAATGATTTACCAGTACGACCGGAATTATTTCTTCAACAGCAGCAAGTTCGACAAGGCTTTTAATTATAAACCACTGACGCCAGACGAGGCTGTTAAAACAATGGTTAAAAGTTAAGTTTATAGAAATAGACGATCGTGTTACTTTGTATTTCTTTCTACCCTGAACTTCCCGATTGCTTCATAAGCAGCTTTGCGTGCCCTGTTAATTCCCCCTAATGGTTGATTTTCTTTATGGCAATGCCATGGGGAAAAAGTAAGATTTTCTCCAAAAGTGTTCAGTTCGGAAGTATCAAAGTGCTGTGGATGGATCTCAATTTTTGCCACCTTGTGCCAAGGCGATTTCCACTCAACACATACGTCTTCAATGGGCATTTTCACCGCGTCTTCCTGAAACTGTACCATAAAGTCATAGAAGACCGATTTGGAAATTAAGTCCTGCTGCATAGTATGACGAAGAAAATTTGGGTCTTTCTTATTGGCGGGTTTTCCAAGCCCTACCGTAGCAGGAAATGCTCCATATTTTACAGCCTGCTCTGGTTTGCCTAATCTAAAAGGACTCACACTATAGTAGATCAACGAAAACATATTGTCAGTTTTTTTCTGACCTTTTAAGGTACGGTAAAGCGTCATCCAGTTGATCGGATTAAGAGCAAACAGGATCATTCCCTTAGTTCCAGCGCATACCGCCTTCACATTTCTTACAACAGGGGCCACCTTGGGCGACATGAGAATAGGATAGCTAACCATCAAAAAATCCTGCGATTGCGGCAGCCAGTGATCCTGAACCAGCATTTCTCCGTCAACGTTCAATAACTTAATTGACATACCCCGCAGATCTGCCTTTTTATCATCAACTACAGTAACACTGCCATTAGAGAACCGAATCCACGCCTCATAACTCTTATTAGGAACCAGAAAACCGAATTGATAATTCTTTGGTATCTCCGGCAATACTGTAAAAGTTGCCTTCACACATCCATGCATTTTTGCATGAAATTGCCTTAAAGTTTTACCGGGAGCAAAGTCTCGCTTTAGTCTTTCGGTAACGGTGTCGATAATTGCCTGTGTGTCCCGTTCTTCGTTAGGCTCAAAATATTCTTTACCTATTTCGGGTGGTGGTGATTTTAAAGCCATGCTATGTATTTAAGTGCTTTTATTCCAGGCATAAAAAAATAAGCGCCGCCTTTTACTGTTACAAACTCCGGAACGTCGGTAAATCTTTTTCTCAGATTTTTATCAGGAATAGTAAAAGTGCCTGTTGATTTATTATTTTCAGGATAGTGATGATTACCTGTTATAGGGTCACGCTCATCATGTAAGCCATTAAACTTTGGATTGTTAGCCCATGCATTTTGAATAAATTCAAATTGTCGCCCTATATCACCATTGAAACAAATGAAGTGAAGTCCGCGTTCACCTTGTATATCTTTCACTTTCAGTATATCCAGGGGATTCATTGTCTCGGTTACGGGAACACCGTAGGAGCGTCCACGACGAAGAATACGATGTTTATTGGCCACTTTTACAGAGGCTGCAGTATCCATATCAAGAGAATCACGGGGATGCGACCTTCGGATATGTGAAGCGAAAGGGCACTTCAAACCCAATTCATCTACTTTTCGGTATGCAAAAGAGTTATCGTCGTTGTGATCTGTTTTTTCTTCATCGGGGCAGACTACAACCGGCGCACCTCCCGGCCATCGGCCCACCATTTTAGCTGCCAGTTTCACCATTTCCTTATCATTAACTTCACCATGATCATCCAATGTACATTTCTCCATATAGCTCCAAAACAGCCCAACGTCCTGCTTTAGTTGCCTAAATACCAGGTAGCTTCCATTTTTGCCCAGGTCATACTTGCCCCGTTCTTCTGCTGCCGGCAGTATTTTCCCTGCTTTATTATCAGCAACAAGAGGACTTGGTGTCAACTGATTATATTCATTTTTATATCCCAAAATGAACTCTCCGGCAGAAATCATATTCTCAGGAGCATCTTGCCTTGTAAGTCCTTTGATCGTTGGTTGCGATATTCCATCGTGAAAACCAAAATGCTCTTTTCGTTCGTATAAAACGCTCGTATCAAGCGTTTTCATTTCAATTAATCCATATTGCTGAAATTGCACCAGTTGTTTTTGATGAAGCGAGTCTAAAGTTTCGGGGTTAATCGCATACAGCATTAGTAAGACATCTACCGGCTCGCTGTTCCTTCCCCCCCACTCCCACTTTGCGGGATCGCTTTCTCCATAATCTCCAAGAAAAAATTGTTTGTGTTTCGTATTCATCCCATCTTCCAGTTCCATGGGAAAAGAATCGAGTGTTTCCTGGCTTAGACCAAGCATCGACATTGCATGGTAAGTTAAAGCTATATTCATAGCAGAATCACCTTTCTTTTCGTCTCCCGACGTCACTTGTTCGGCTATTATCTGCATCCATTTTTTTGCAAGTGCAGCATCTCCAATTCTCAGCAGAATAAACTCTGATGCAGGCATGTTTGCATAACCTCTTATAATAATTCCCTGAATGTCTTTCAGTTGTAATGTTTCCATATATCAGTCGCCATTAGTTCAGTTACTTTTTTTTGATACAAACATTTGTTTTTCATAGCATCATGGTTGCGTCGCATTTCGTTCATCCACAAACACAAATTGATCTTTTTTTAAGTTTTGCCTCAACTGTTTCATTTTGCGCCGCAAATCTTTACTTGTCTATTTTATATGAATGCCTATTCATCAACAGATGCTGAAGGCGCAACGAAACAAAAGCATGACATAGCTATGGTCTCAACTGAAAAAATAGATCTATAATAAACTTAACCAGTGAGCCGCTTGTTCGTCACTCATCTTGCCATATAGTCCATCCCTTATTTTTGAATTATTAAAGATGTTTTTTACCGACACCTCCTTATTAGCTGAGTACCATACGCTTGAAATGGTGTGAAACTTTCTCGCCCATTTCATAAAACCATTGGCATCGTCCGCCCCACCAAATACCATTAATGTTGTTTTAGGATATCCTACAGTATGACAAAACATAAGAGAAAGCTGTTTGCCGGCTATATTTATAAAATCTCTCAAATAGCTTTCGGAGTTGCCATCAAAGTTGCTGAGAAAGATCATTTGTTTTCCTTCATTTAATATAATCCAGCGGGCAAAGTGAACAGTTGGGATGCCAGAAAGTTTTCCTTTGGCATATAAATAGGGCGCTAAAAAATTCGTCATCCGGAGTAAAAACATCATTGTTTGTTGCCTGATCCATCCGGGCTTAATATTACCCATTGCAGAAAATTGGCATTGAACCAAATCTGTTTCCCGCTCGACTATTTCCCTGATATGCTTTTTATCGAATTCATATTTTACATCCTTCTCTGTCATTTCTGTAAAGAGTATCAGAATCAACCAAATGATCACAAATGGAACGATGACCGGTAAAAGAACCAGAAATATAATAGCAGCAAATATTGCTCTGCAGTCAAATCCCATTTTCCAAAATATTGACGGCTTCGATACCGGTTTTTTTGCCCAGGCAAGTGCGGCATTACTATGAACGAATTCGATTATTTTTTTTCGTATGTACAGCGCCCCCTGGTTTTTAAGTGCCGCCTGGTGTTGATCTGTAAAGTTTTCAATCTCATCGCGCAGTTCATTTTCCTGCCTTATTTGCAAAACAGACCGATACCCAACCCCCACATAAAATACCTGGTTTTCGACGGTTTTTAACTGTAGATATTGTACAAGCGCATTTTCATTGTACTGCTGCGAATCGGGAAAGTCTTCGCAAAACGAAAATAACTGCCATAACCCTTTGCCTGCAATTGCTATTAGCTCCTGCAAATGCTTTTTGTAAGGTTGGTCATAATTGGTGGTGAAGACAAAACGAGCACCAACATCATTGCCGTATGCATCAGACATTTCGTTGAATACTACGAAACGCGCAAAGTGAATTGTTGTAATTTTTCTAAATGGTATTATTGGATTTGTCTCAACCCCTCCCGCTTCAATTTCTTTGCACAAATCAATAAGTTGTTGCTTCATCCCCGGTTGAATGTTGGCGACAATAGATAACGCTCCGTGCTTAGTCATATTTTTTCCAGAAGATATTTTAGAAAGATGGCAGTTTTGGTTTTACGTAAATTTCATATAAAGAGCCCGAGAAATACTTTCCAAAATCAGCCAAAACTTTCACTTCTTCTAATTTTGATTTGGCATGCAGTACTTTCATCGTTGTCATTTGTTTTGCAAAGTCCGCTGTTTTGATCACTAATATTCCTTTGCCAATAACAGGTGCAGTTTCATCATTTCCGTCATGCACAGTAATAAAGAGCGTACAGGTGTCTTTCCACATGTCGAAGCCTTTGTCGTCACGAACTACTTTGTAGCCGTAGAAGTAATAATTCTTGCCCTCTTCAGAGTGCATCAACATTCTATATTTCATTAGTTTAGTAGGAACCTGGGCGACCTCGTCGACAAATAAATTAAATATACCATCGCTGATAGCAAGAGGTTTTGAAGACAGAGCTGGCGCCTTCACAACTCCCTCAAGGCAAGCCTGGTGATCTTTATCTTGCAACATTCCTGCTACATCGTTAGACGTAACTGTAAGTGTAAATTCAAAGACAGAACCGCTTTCTTTGCCCAATGCTTCTCCCGCATCAAAGCTTTCCTTTTCATCAGTTGAAAAATATCCTTTCATCGTTTCCGTGAACTGAATGCCAGGCTTACGATCATTGTCAGGTAAAACGACATCCTTATAACTATAGTCGATTGTAAATCCATAATCCTGCGCCATTATTTCACAGGTTCTTTCTGCAATAGCTGAAATAGTTATTAAAGGATTTACGCCCAGAGGCAGCGGTATCACTGCTCCGTCTGATACATACAACCCTTTATGTACTGCATCTCCGGTCGTAGATGAGAAAACTGCTCCTTTGTGATTTACCACTCCCTTTTCAGCAGTATCGCCCATCACACAACCACCTAAAGGATGAACAGTCATCAGATCGTAATTCATCAACTTGGTCCAGGTGGGGTTTACTACATACTGCCCCCCAATTGCCTTGGTGGCTTCCCGCAGTTTTCCATCTACGTCTGCAAAAATGGGCTGCTTACCAACTCCCTTCCAGGTTATTTTTAAATGATCTTTTTCAAGGCTCATTTTACCGTTTCCATCATCATGAGTCATTACCAAAAATGTCTGCATATGATTTACAGAACCGTGGTACGGACCTCTTGCAATGCTATCCATTTCACGTGCCTTTTTCTTTAGGGCATCTCCAATGTCATGGGCACCTTCCTTTGAAAATAGTTTTGACACTGCAACCATCGACGGAGTAATCACACTAGATATCGGCCCCGGTATATTTCCCTCTTCTATCACCATCCCTGCCTCGAGAACAGGTTGTTCGCGTAAATCAATTACTGAAGTGATGCAAGGACCTACAGGATCAATACCGTTGTTTGGTGGGTGAGGCCCAAAACCAACTGTGTTTATACGTTCTTCACAATTATAACCAAAGCCTAACACGTCACCATTACCCGTAAATCTTTCTCCAACCTTCTCAGATGTAGATAGTCCTCTTTCTTTTGACCTCAGTAGTATTTCTGTACGTCTTAAGGAGCCGGCACCAAGTACCACGATGTCGGCAGTTACGAAAAGCTCAGGCGCACCAAATGTTTCACTTTCTGCATTTTGTATTCTATAATGAACACTCCATCTTCCACTTGTTTCCTGTGTTATATACTTAACCGATACCTCGGTAAAAATTTCAGCACCGTGATTTTTAGCATCAGGTAAATAATTCATTAGAGTCGTATTCTTCGCACCATAATTACAACCCGTCATGCAATCTCCGCAAAGCTTACATTCGTACTGATCCTGCCCGGCGTTGTTCTTCCCATCCTTAAAAGTTACATTGATGTCGAGGTACTGCGCCTCTTTTCCCATCCCGGCAGCAGACTTTTTCATCGCCTCAGCTTTTGGCAATTTCGGATAGCCATTGTGTCCTTCAGGATAAGGGTTTGGCTGCAACATGTGTTTCGCTCTACCAATATTCCTCCAGTAGGACTCCGGATCTTCTCTTATTGCAGTGGGCCACTCGGCATGTTCCAAAACCCTCTTTTCCGGAACCAACGATACATTAGCATTTACCAATGATGTTCCCCCTAAGCCGCAGCCCATAAACACGCTAATATCGTCATTCATACGAAAATCGTATAAACCCGTCTTAGATCCTATATGTGTTCCCTTGCTGCTAAACTGCATTTCTTTTAATGCCTGCACATTTGTTCTGGGATACTCACCCGGCAAGAACTCTTTTCCTCTCTCGAGCAGACAAACTTTTCTACCTCCTCTCGACAGGCGTGAAGCGGCTATACTGGCGCCATAACCTGAACCAATTACAACTGCGTCGTAGTGGTTTTTAATATCTGCAATCGGTGATGATAATCGTTTGAAGTTCATAAAATGTTTGATTAGGATTTTCTTTATAAGCAGTTAAAAAGCAAATGTTGAAGATGTCGTCTAATGTTCGCAACGGAAGTATTACGTGCGGTTATAAAACAGGATTTATGGATATCCTGACGAAAAGAATCGAACCAGAAAACCACGGACTAGTTCTCTAACGCAAGTAGGTAAAAACTCCATTAAACTCAGCATTTAGAATTGCAGTTTAAAAGGCCACCTACAAGTATAGATAAACAAATTGATTATTCATAATTTTTGGAAAGCAGAAATTAAAAAAACAATGTCCCGGTGGCGCTAGCACCTGCCGGTAGAGAAACCGGCTATTTTTTGCAGAAGGGGCGCACATGAAAAAAGCCATAGAAATCCATGGCCTTGAGAATTATACAAAATATTGAATCAAGATTTACATTATTTTTAAACTACATCGCCAGAAGTAGATTTTGTAACAGTGACCCTGTCTGTACGAGTTGCTGTTGATGCGCCATCTCCCCGGCCACGCAATAAAGCTACCAGCAGCAAAATAAAAACCACGGCTGCGGCTACCCAAAGCCAGGGGGAACTAAACCAGTCATTAGTCTGAGAAGTAACAGAAACCGATTTAGATGTGGTGGTCGAACCGGAAGTGGTGCTACCATCCTGTGCTAAAATAATAGTTTGAAAAAAGGCAATTGTTAAAAAGGTCAATAGAGCTTTTATTCCAAGACCGTTGGTAATGTGTTTCATAATGGATTTTTTAATTAGTTAAAAAATAGCAATCTTCTTCCATCATTCAACAACTAAGCCAAATTAAAATTTACTATTTGTTAACAACTAAACGTTTAGATAAAAAAGTTAGGCGGATAATGTTTTTCTGAGATTGAGATCTTATCATCATTAATGCAAGAAATCGGCAAAATGAAACAGGAAAAAAGGTTAACCTGCAGTATAAATTAACATTGCAGTTCGTAAGTAAGATTCAGTCGTTTTCACACATTATTTTC
>JBBPZJ010000393.1:0-10060 GCA_038199395.1 Chitinophagales bacterium | reverse complement strand
CTGACTACCCCGCCCGCGAAACAATTGCAGTAAAGGGATTACCAAAAAATGTAAATGTCGAGATAAGTATGATCGCAGTTATGTGACAAAAAAAACTCGTGTGTACCTATTTCAAAAAAAACAAGTTTGTTATCTTTTTTTTAAGGCTAATTTCTAATTATGAAAAAAGCTGTCATTTTCGTTATTATTCTGCTAGCTGGTGTTTATTCATTTTCGCAAAGCAGTCGCCTGAGCGAACGTAACAGTATTGGCTGGTTTACGACTATCATTTCGCCGGCTATCAGCAAAAAGGTAAGTCTTCATCTGGAATACCAATGGCGGCGTGTAAACTTTTTAAAACACTGGCAACAGAGCCTTTTACGAACAGGAGTTACATATAAAGTAAATCAACAAATAGCATTGCAGGCAGGATATGCCTGGGCTCCTACATTCCCTTACGGCACATATACATTATCGGCAGTTCCGAAAGTTTTTCCAGAACACAGAATTTATGAACAAGTAGTATTGAGTTCAACGATAGGAAAATCAACACTATCAAACAGGTTGCGATTAGAGCAGAGGTGGTTAGGCAGGTTTGCTTCTATCGATTCTGATAAACCAGCCTTTATATTTCTAAACCGATTTCGCTATATGCCGAGACTCGATCTTCCTTTATCTGAAAAATGGTACGTCGCTGCTTATGATGAAATACTTATTGGCTTTGGAGAAAATGTCGGAGAAAATGTCTTTGATCAAAATCGCATAAGTTCAATGGTAGGATATAAAGCTTCTCCTAAGTTTCGAATAGAAGCGGGATTTATAAATCAAACACTTCAATTAGCAAGAGAGATTGAAAATAAAAATGTGTTTCAATACAATTCCGGCCTTATCATGAACAGCTATTTTAATTTTTAACCCTCATAGTTTACTGCAACCTGCTGCGATTTTATAAAAGAGAAAATGAAGATTTCCTAACCCTTTTTAGCCTGGAAAGGACGCAAACCATCTACGTAGCGTATTTCTGTTGGGGAAAGATGAGAATTGTTTCAACCATTACTTTTTGTTTCTTTGCAACCGAAAATAATCTTACATGCTTCCAAAATATAAAAGGATACTTCTTAAACTCAGCGGTGAATCTTTGATGGGTGATAAAAATTTTGGCCTCGACCCGCAAGTGATTGCACAATACGCACAAGACATAAAACAGGTTATAGAACTAGGTGTGCAGGTGGCGATTGTTATTGGCGGAGGTAACATATACCGTGGCATGAATGAGGCCGAAACAGGCATAGAAAGAGCGCAGGGAGACTATATGGGCATGCT
The DNA here is from genome assembly GCA_038199395.1 of Chitinophagales bacterium. Lineage (GTDB taxonomy): Bacteria > Bacteroidota > Bacteroidia > Chitinophagales > Chitinophagaceae > Segetibacter. Next base: position 8,758 of record JBBPZJ010000393.1, on the reverse strand, counting down.
TGCGACAGTTATTAATGGCATGGCTTTACAGGCAGGACTAGAGAAAGTGGGTGTTTATACCAGGTTGCAAAGTGCGATAAAAATGGAGCAAATTGCAGAACCTTATATCCGTCGGCGTGCCATTAGGCATTTAGAAAAAGGTCGTGTTGTAATTTTTGGGGCCGGAACAGGAAATCCTTATTTCACGACAGATACAGCGGGTTCATTAAGAGCTATCGAAATAAAGGCTGATGTAATATTAAAAGGTACACGTGTAGATGGTATATATACTTCTGATCCTGAAAAAGATCCTACTGCCCAACGGTTCGATAAAATATCTTTTGCAGAGGTAATTAATAAAAGCCTGAAAGTAATGGACATGACTGCTTTTACTCTTTGTCAGGAAAACAGCCTGCCCATTGTTGTTTTTGACATGAATACTCCCGGTACTTTGCTTGAAGTCGTACAAGGAATGGATGTAGGAACGTATGTAAGTTAGTTGTAGAAATTAGAGGATCATCTGCTATGATATCGCATTTTGCCACGTGTGGTTAAGGTATTGCTACTGCAATAATTTACTCTCTTAAATCACTTTTAAACAGTCTCTGGTTACCTTTAAATCTTGTTTATGGATCAATCAATTGCTGATATAAGAAAGGATTATAAATTAAGATCTTTACTGGAGGAAGATGTATTAAGCGATCCGATAGAACAATTTACAACCTGGTGGGAGGAAGCTGTAAAAAGTAAAATAGAGGAAGTGAATGCGATGACACTGGCAACAGCATCAACCGAAGGTGTGCCTTCTGCAAGAATCGTCTTACTTAAAGGTCTTACAAAAGAAGGTTTTATTTTCTTTACTAATTATAGAAGCGATAAAGGAAAAGAATTAGAAATTAATCCAAAGGCAGCCCTGGTATTTTTTTGGAAAGAACTCGAAAGACAGGTAAGAATTGAGGGAACGGTAAGTAAAGTGTCAGTGGAGGAAAGCGAAGCTTATTTTACATCACGTCCCGTCGCCAGCAAAATAGGTGCATGGGCATCGCCACAAAGCACATTTATTCCAGGAAGAAATGTATTAGAAGAAAATGTGCTGAAATACAAAGAAAAATTCGGAGAAGAAAACATTCCAAAACCACCACACTGGGGAGGATATATAGTAAGGCCTTTTAGAATGGAATTTTGGCAAGGCAGGCGAAGCAGGCTTCACGATCGCATACTGTATATGCTGGATAATAACAACTGGACTATAAACAGATTAGCCCCTTAGGCAAACAGTAGTTTAGAGCCAGGATGGGTTGATTGAGCATTTTAAAACTAATATCTCAATCAACCTATTAACCAACTAAGCTTCTTTTTTTTCTTCTGCAGGCTTTGTTGTTTTTGCAACTCTTGCAGGACGGGTTTTACCAAAAGACCCTTTAAAAATTTTCCCTTTTTTTGTTTTTTTATCACCTCTTCCCATAACAGTCTTTTTATTAAATTTAAAAATAACAGAGTGCAAACCTACAATAACTTACTTAATTTGTCAAAGCTTATAATTAGTAGTAGTGTCTCAGTTTGAAAATTTCGCGTTGAAATAAAAAAACCTTATACTTCTATAAAGCCTTTCAATTTGATAACTCCCCCCAAGTATTCGTGTGTAACATAGGGAAAACGGATATATCTATTTTTTATTAATTATTTGTAACAAAGATTTTGTAGCTGATAGATATAAATGTTCTTTACGACATAATTCAGCTAGGTTTTCATTTAATTCTTCTAACAAAAAAGAGTTTGTGTTATCGGTAACAGCTTCAATAAAATGCTTTTCCTCTGCAAGTAATTTCTCATTAACGGAAACCGCTCTTTTAGTTAACTCTATCAGCTTATTTCGTTCACTTTCCTGCATCTTAATGTTTAGAGTAATATACTAACTAATTTAAAAAACTCCAAATTGTAATACAGCAAAAGATTTTACCGTCTGGTAAGCCCTTAGGCTTTCAAAAAAATACCTGTAAGTTGTGGTGTACGAAATTATTTATCAAATGAAAAAAGCAGGCTACTCCTGCTTTCTACATACAACCAATTAAAAAACTTATATCCTTGCCGACAGTTCTTTACCTGCTTTAAACTTTGCCACTTTTTTAGCTTTAATTTTTATAATCTCGCCTGTCTGGGGATTCCTACCGTTACGTGCTAATCTTTTCGAAATTGAAAAAGTTCCAAAACCTACCAGGGTAACTTTATCGCCTCCCTTTAAAGTTTTTGTAACTGTGTCAACAAAAGAATCCAAAACAATATTTACCTGTGTTTTTGTGAGGTCTGTGTCTTCCGAAATTTTAGCAATCAGTTCCGCTTTGTTCATTTTAGTGGTTTTATTAAAAGTAAAAACAAGGCAAATTTATTAGCTTTTACTTAGCAGAAAAATTTTTGACCAACTTTTAATATGTTACAAAGGGTACTTCAGAATAATTATAAGTGAGCGAAGGTTCAATGAACAGTGAGCAACTATAAACGTAGAAAGAATTTGTCTTTATACGATTATAGAAAAATTTGCCTTCTTAATCTACAACCTGCATTAATGTTTTAAAATCTACATACTTCTGCCCCCATTTTTCCGAGATTTTCTCACGAAAAGAAGTAGCGTGATGTTGCAGGTAATAGTCGTATTTAGTCAGAGACGGTGCATAATATTGGATTGCATAAGTAGGTCCATCTGTTTCATCAACCTGCAATAATCTTACAAGCTGATGTTTATCAAAAGAACCTGTATCAAGTACTTCTGGTATATGCGTGTTTTTCATCCAATTCTCCCAGTCCTCTGCAATTGACCAGTCAACTTTTATTGTAATGTTATAAATGATCATAGTGACAGTTTAAAAGAAGTGTAACGCTAAAGGCTATTTTATTAAAAAAAAGAATTACCGGGAGTATAGTAGCTTCTATAAAAATACTTCGTTCAACTATTGAAGGAAGATCACAACAATGGCTTAAAAAAAACCGGAGATAAATGGATTAATAGAAGAAACAAAAATGCTTTTCTTAAAGTGAAAAAGCATTTTTGATGTTCTGTTAAAACGGAAGGCCAATTGCAAGGTTAAAAACAACGTTTTGATCTCGCCAATTTGCACTTCTAAGATTTATTTGATTTACAACGTTCCTCTGCCCGAGTGGCAGATAAGGCTTTAAAACTGGCACCCCTACATCCAGTCGTAAAAGAAGTATTGAAAGATCGAGCCTTAAACCTACACCTACGTCGGCAGCTAACTCCTTTAAAAAGTCTTTAGTAAACGTAGCTCCTGTACCATAGGAAGCATTGGTATTGTATAGCCAAACATTTCCAACATCTATAAAAGTCGCAAGCTGCACAATACTGCCAAGATTGGCTCGAAACTCGGTGTTAAACTCCAGCTTTATATCCCCCGTAATATCCGGAAGAAATCCTTTTGCATTTGCTATCTGTCCCCCTGCATATGTTCCCGGACCGACCGAACGACTTCTAAAGCCCTTTAAGCTATTGCTTCCCCCTACAAAAAATTGTTTTACAAAAGGAAGTATAGTCGAGTTGCCATAGGGAACACCAACCCCTACAATGAGCCGGTTAGCCCACTGATGCTTTAATGCGACCTGCAAATAATATCGTGTATCAAGTTCTGTTTTTATATATTGAGAAAAAGGTGTTCCAAACAGGTTAACTGTTTTACCGTTTTTGGCATTTGCCCCTGAAATTAAGCCTGCAATATTACCTGACAGATCCAGCAATCCATTAAAGTACAAACCACCGGCATTTTTAGGGGCATTAGCTAATTGGTTGTAATTAAAGCTATAGTTAGAACCAAAGATGAATTGTTTGTCTATTGACCGTTGAAGAATAGGATTGTCTTTTATAGACACTCTAAATGAGTCTGATACATTAAGAGGTTGAACATAGTTAACCGAAATTGGATAAAAGGTGTGTTCTTTCCTTGCACTTTCTTTCCAGATATAGCCGAATTGCCCGCGGTACGAATTTAAAGAATACAACTTCTGCCGCTGCAAAATGTCGTATCCAAACTGAATATTAGTGCGGGGAACAAATGCGCTTTCGGTTCCAAACTCAAAGAAAGGAACCACAAATCTTGGAAAAGACAGGTTAGCTTCTGCCCCATACCGCAAAGTATTATAGCCACTATACTGACCGCTAAATTGAACCTCTGAACCAAAGTAGGCTTTTACCGTCACTAATTCTGCGCCGCGGAAAGCGTTTCTGTTTCTCCATCTTACAGTTACATCTCCACCTGTTACATTATTAGATTTTGTAAGGCCACCAATTTCGGCGCTCAGCGACTTTTTGGGCAAGGGAGTAAGGTAATAAAATGTGTTAAGTTTAAACGAATCCGGGATTTTTTCAAACCGGTTCGTAACGAACTTAAAAGTACCTAAATTGATAAGCCTGTTGAGCGTTGCATTATGGTCTTTGCGATTATATAAATCCCCTTCTTCGAACACGACCATCTGGTCGAAAAGAACTGGTCTAAACGTTTTTTTACGATCAATAATATAAAGATTCTCATAGACGATAGAGTCCGACTTAAGTGTATCCCTCGCCGCTGTGTTTAAATTGTAGTCCGAATAGATATATGCTTTATTAATTGTAAAAGCATGCTTGCTTATATCAGGAACTTCCGGCTTAAATTTTACGAACAAATTCACCTGCTCATTACCAATGGTGGTGTCAACCTGTATTATAAGATCGTCGGGAGCAAAATAATAAAATCCGATCTCCTTTAATGCTATATCGATCCGTTCTCTTTCACCTTTTATTACATCAAGTATAAAAGGATTTCCCTTTTTAAGGATGGTTTTTGAAGAGACATCTCTTATAGCTTTACTGGCTTCACTATTGTCCTGCGGAAAAGTGACATCATTAATCTTGTACTGAACACCGGCATTAGCCACATAAACAGCAGAGGCTTTTTTGTTTTTAACAACAGTATCACCAGTCACTTTTGCATGAAAAAATCCTTTGTTTTCAAGGGTATTTGTAAGCACTTCAACGTTCCTTTCTAATTTCAGTGAGCTAAGCAAAACAGGTGGCTCGCCTTTTTTTCTAAGAAACTTATTAATGAAATTATTTTTCTTTCCGGCCATATTATAGAGACCGAGCTTAAATTTAATTCCTAGAATACTTGAATTAGGCTTTGGACGAAGAAGGCCTTTCAGATCTGATTTCAGTACTTTATTTTGCTTTGAACCTGCAGACGAGTTTTCTAATTTTAACGTTGCTCCTGTATATAACGCATCTCCCTTGGGTACGTTCTTAGTAACATTACATCCCAGGGTCAATAAAACCAAAAGGCTTGCAACACATAAGTAAGTATAGGTAGTCTTAATCTTTTTAGTATCCATCAGTTGAATCTTTTACTGCTACAGGAATAATTTTTTTGTCATCTACCAACACGGTATCGGTAAATGAAGCAACTTCTTCACTTTGTGAAGGGTTGTTGCTTGTTGTTTCCTGGTTCGCATTCGTTGCTTCGTCTTTCTTTCGCGTATTTTCGGGTCTGCGTTTTTTATGAAAAATTTCCTGGAATTTATTATAGTCGACAGTAATAATAAACTTAAGGCCTGTTTCAATTATGTAGCCCTCTACTACCGCTTCATAATCGTTTTTACGATAACCTCTTAACATGTAGCGGCCGTCCTTACTTAAATTATAATCTAAACTAACATTACCAATAACATTAGTAGCAGTCTGGTTCGATTGCTGCGGTCCTTCTAACTCGTAGTTGCTGCCCACGGTAACTTTTAACCGGTCGTTTAGCAACCGTTTAGATAATGCTACATTAAAATCGGTTCTATCTCTTCGCTGACCTGTAGTATAATCATCAGCGGAGTTTACATCAAAATTTATATCAACCCCTTTTATAAGATCACCTGCTAAACGGTTTAATTGCTCTGTTAATATTTTACTTACACTTTGCCTGGCGAAAGACCCTGCATTAAATCCACCACCTCCGGCACTGCTTTGGAAAGGATCCTGGCCAACAAACCTGTTTAATAACAACAACGCAAAAACCTGTTTATTTAATTCTGATGGTTGGGCTCTTATCTGGTCAAGACGGGTATTTACGGTAGTAAGTACGTCATTAGAAACCCTTACATTATTCTCAGTAGGCAAATCAATATCGAATGTAAGTTCCGGCTGCATCAGCTCACCGTTCATCATTAGCTTAACCTGAAAGGGCAACTTTTGCTGATAGTACCCGGTCATTGAAGGCTCCACCTGGTCGGCTACAAGATCCAGGGCAGAAGTATTGGCAACATATATTGCTGTAACACTTACATCAGCGGTAGTTGGTTCACCGGTCCATGTTATTTTACTTCCTTTTTCTATCTCAAATTTGCGATGAAGAAAATTGAATGAAAGGTCGTACGATCCCTGGTCAATAACATAAGTACCGGTCATAGTTATTTTTCCGCTGGGGTCTATTCCGGTAGTTAAGGCTGCAGCACCCCTTACATTTAAAAAGTCGCCATTCGCTTCATCTACTACTATATTAAAATTTGCTTCTTTTACAACTTCTAAGTTCAACGAAACATCCATTCCTGTTACAGCCGTTTTATTAAAGGACGAATCGTATTTGACCAGCGTTTGCTGAAACAGAGTATCATTTTCAGGTGCGTCCATGTCTACAAACTCTATCACTCCTTTTCTTTCAACTATGCCGGGCTCCGGTTGGGGAAGAACAATCGAAAGATTTGTCTCAGGATTGATTCTTAAATTTCCATCTACTACAGGGGCAGCTTCGGTACCCTTTATGTTTAAATTGGTATTGAAATAAAGTTTTCCGTAATACAAGCTGTTCTCTCTCTTGGTTGTATTGAGTGCCCTGAAATCTCTTGCACTAACAGTAAGATTTAAATTATAGTTGGTAAAATTGGTAGTGCCTGCAAGGCCGTCAACTACCAAACTGTTGTTTGCAGAGTCTTTAATGGTAAATGTATTAAATGCTATCCCCTGGTTATTTACTTTGATTGTTTCATTATCGATCGTAAAATAGCTACCAAGCATAACTACATTAAAACCTGTCTTATTAAAGTTTATACCCCCATCAATATTCGGCGACTTAGTGGTACCGTTGATTGCTACCCGCCCTGTAAGATTTCCTGTAGATTGGTTAATAGCCCCCATACTAACGGCCTCTATTGTTTTAAAAGGCAACTGTTTAATATCAAGGTTGAAATCGAAGTTGCTGTTGTTAGCAGGTTTGAGATAATAATTGCCTATGAGGCTAATATCGTTTCCTTTGCCGGTGATAGATACGTTTGTTGCAAACACATTTTGTGTATTGTTATTTACTTTTATGTTTACATCGCCTATTGTATCTTTTTTAATTGTCAGGTTATTTAAGGTAACGTCAGTTGTAAAATTGGGTTGTTTCAGAATGTCTTTTACCAGTACATTTCCATTTAAAACTCCATCTACAAGCAATGTGTCGGACTGAACAAAGGCCGATAATGTAGCAACTCTAAAGTTGTTGAAAGCAACCTGTAACGGGCTATTTGCCGAAGTGTCTACACTATTAATTATTAAATGTTGATTGTTTTGGCTTAAATCAAAGTTTCGTGCATTTACAAGTGTTGAACCAAACCGAATTAGATTATCAGGACTAATTGACCACTGGTCATAATTGAGCAGTAAATTATCTGGTTTTAGAGATACAGCATATATGTTATTAGGTTCCTGTGCAAATACGCCCCCAAGCCTGTACTTGTCCTTTCCTGATTTACCTTTTATGAGCAAGCCAAAATTAATACGGTTGTTAGCAAGTGAAGCGGTTAAACGTGTGCCATATAAGGTAATGCTGGTACCACTCGTTAACTGGTTAACATTTGTAACTATGTTCAGGCTGCTGTCTTTACCAACCGCATTTAATGTTAGAGCATCTATGGTATTAGTTCCGTAAACGATATTGGGAGCAGATAAATCGGCGCTCCAGCCATCACCGCTTGAAAAGTTCGATTTTAAAGTTATTCCATCAAACTGTTTTAAATCGGGCATAAAAGCATGTAATGTCGGATGGTCGAAAACATTGGCATTGATAGTGAAGTTATATGGATCTACAGGATTTAAAGGTGCCCCGGTAGTACTAATAGCATAATAAGGCTGAATAGTTTCCATCATTATATCGCCCAACTGCAGCAGTTTATATTGACCCTGGATAGTAGCATTTACAAAGTCAGTTTTCAAGGCAATTGTCTCCTGGTTATTTTCGTTAGTGGCAATTACAGAAAGAGTGTCAAGTGCTACTCTCCGGCCATTCATAACTAATAGAGAATTTGAAACAAAGAGTTTTCCATTTAAAGCATCGAGATTGAATTCGGGAAAATTAGCTCTTATTTTTCCACGATAAATAATAGCATTAGGGGTTAGATGCAGTGGAAGTGTTTTAATACTGTCAATATCTGCAGTTACAACAAAACCAGGAAGTTTGCCTCCCATAGTTCCTTCAGCCTGTAAGGCAAAATTTATATTAGGATCTTCAATATTGGCATCGGCAGTAAATTTCTGATCTGCAAGTGTTGCATTCAAAGCAAGATTGCGATAAGTATATTTTTTTATTTCTGCTGAAACGATATTGCCGCTAATCTTTGCGTTTGCGTTATCAGGATTATAGCCATGGCCGCTAACAGTAAAATTTGCCGATAATGCTCCTACGTTTTGTGGCTGCTGCATTATAGCTCCAAGGTTTAAAGCGGTAGTGGAAATAACGGCGTTATACCGTGCATTATTCTTGTCGGCCGCATTACTTAT
>JBBPZJ010000392.1:0-10372 GCA_038199395.1 Chitinophagales bacterium | reverse complement strand
TGGAAATCTGGTTGACTTAACCGCCAATTTCGGTCATTTTTTCTTTGCGAACAAACATTGAAAAACCTTTGATTTTATTCAGTGGGATCAGGAGGTCTGATGTTTCTTCAGGGAATCAAAAATGTATAAATTTCCGGCGATTTTGTTCTTTAGGTTAAGTGTACGGCCGATATATTTTTTAAGCTCAATGCCGCCGAGGTCTATCTTAAGAAGGCGAAGAAGGAATACAAAATGTTGAATGAATTATTCATTCAAGCTGTTTTTTGTCAATACTAATTCACCGAAAGTTTTGTAAGAAAGGGTGTGCATTGCCCCAAAAGTGGATTAAACGTTTTTGCGGCGCAATAAACAAAGTGACGTCGCCATTTTTCCGGTAGAAAAAAGGTGATTCTCATACTTATTAAATTTTCTTTTCGATCATCCAGATGTGTCCAAATGGATCTCTGATCTCTCCTTGCTGATAACTGTAATCATAACTTTGAACAGGTGACATTAAGGTAGCGCCCGCTTCAATCGCTTTCGCTACGACCTCCTCTACATTTAAAACAAATGGTCCGATTACAACTGTAGTACCGCTGACGTTTTGCGGGCTAGATTGACCTGCCGTGGATTTTTCTTCATGAAGATGAAATATTGCTCCGTCAATGGATAGTTCCGCTACGTGAATGCTATTGTCGTCATTTGTCCATCTTCTTAATTCGACTGCGCCAAAAGCTTTTTCATAAAAACTAATGTTGAAAATTCCTCCCTTAATATAAAGTTGAGGCGCAAAATATGTTTTAGTTGATTGGCTCATGTGGTTAATAGATGATTTGGCTGCTGAAGTGCCAGGTAACTGTCGGCCTTAAGTGAAGAACGACAATGCCACAGCTATTTTGCTTAACCCCGCATTTAATTAGCAATAAAACCCGCTACTTTTTTAACCTCACTAGTACAACCTATTTAAAGAGTCCTTTTATTTTATCTACCACTCCGCCCTTGCCGGCAAAGAATGCCTTCAAATCCTGAAGATCTACTTCACCATCGCCATCCCGATCCATGCTTCCTTTAAACTTGGTCATCATTTCCTGAACATTCAGTCCGTTGGTTTTTCCACTACTCACCTCATTGAAAATGTTTTGCAGATTAAAGCTGTTATCCGCAGGATCAGATGTTTTCTGTACCAGCCTCTTCAATACCGTTGGTATTAGGTTGTTAGCTACGTTTGCCGCCTGCTGCACATCTAAACCAAAACGGCTTTGCAGCCGATCAATAAAGTTGCCGGTAGCTTGTTGGGTAACGGGGTTGGCAGTTACATTATCGCCAGTACTATTAAAGAGATGGGCTACTTCCTTTACGTTTCCGCCAGACAAAGATGTTTTTAAAGAATCTTCTATAGCAGTACTCGCTTCGTGCACGGCTTCTTCATTCCGCTCGTTAGGTATAGCCGTGTTGTTGATGATAGCAGCATCTGCATTTTGTTTTACGAGACTGTTCAAATTTTCTAACATAAAAATTAATTTAGTTGGTTCATTACAATAATTAAAATTAATGCTTTAAACCTAAACATTTTACCGAAGGTTTCGGTAGGTTTCATCGTGGGCGAAGCGGTTGCAAACAGGCTATAGATGATTTGTGCTTGCAGTAGTGCGAGAGGCGCAATCACCTCTTATGAGTGCTGAAGATTGTGCGTTCGTTCTCGTTAGTAATAATAGACTGCAACCACATTTAGTTAGCTCGATCCATTCCCTCTATTCTCCTATAAGGGTTTTTAAAAAAATCATTTACGACCTCATTAAATTGGTCTTTAAAAAAAACGGGAGTGGAGTGACCGGAATTTGGCAGTATCCATAAATAGGACCGGGGAATAGATTCTGCAATAAGTAGTGTATGCTTCGGGAGCAATATGTCATGATCTCCGCCAATAACAAGGGTAGGACATTGAATTTTATTTAGTTGTTCAGTAGTTATATGCGGCTCATAGGATAATAGATGAGCCAGTTTACGATCATTCTTTACTTTAAGTGTCTGCTGCATTTTTTGCAATGTGTCGTTGTATTTCATCGCCCAATTATAAACAAATGGATCAACTGCAGTAGTATCAGGCCATAAATTAGCGCCGGTTATGGCAAGTTTTTTCACCTTTTCATGATGACGCATGGCGAGGAGTAAACCATTGATACCGCCGTCACTCCAGCCGATCACATAACATGAATCCAAGTGAAGCGTATCCAGCAGAGCATTCAAATCATCTGTCATCATCTCATAGCTCAATGAATCGCCTGTGTCAACTGATTTTCCCTGTGCCCGGCTATCAGCCAATATTACTTTATAACGTTTAGAAAAAAAAGGTATCTGATAAAGAAAGTCGTTTATCGAACCTCCGTTGCCATGAATGATGAGCAATGGTTCCCCTTCGCCATAAATTTCATAATACATACGAAAACCCCGTGTTTTTACATACCGCCCAATTTTTTCATTTTTACCATAGATGGCGGTGTCAGAAGGCGAAATAATAGATGATTGTGCAGAAGTGGATAATGCAAGTATTGTCGCCGTTATTAAAAGAAATAAGGTCTTTGGAACTTTCATAACTATTGAAGTTTAGAGGCTGAAAAGCAAATGTATAGTTACCAAAAACTGATCCAACCATAAGACATCTATTGTCTTGACGACAAAGGACAATAGTGTGGGCCATGAATGGTAAATATAGTTCTTAGAAATAAGACGCCAGACTAACAGGAACTGCATAGGATGCAGTAGCACAAAGCCCGGTAATGATAATAACTATTACATTGGAAAAGACTACGCAAACGAGGCTATGAAGCCATGCTCTATTACTACTTAACAGTATCCCCACAACTTAATGAATCACTGTATATGAGTTCCGTGCATACAGTGGTGTGAGAGGCTCATCGTTTACAAGCGGTGAGGCCGCCTACTCGATTGGCTGTAGTGCTATCTTTCGAGGTCTTTAGCGTTAAGTCTAACAACCTTACCTTTTTCGGAAACGACAACATAGGAATTATCTTTGCGTTTACGGTCTAAAAGACGCTCTATAGCTAATTTTCCTCCTTTTAGAACTTTCTCTTTAATTTCTGTTTGCGTCATTTTTAAGTTTATTAATGATTTCCCATTTCTACAAATTTTGCACCTGTTGTTGTTCCTCGATTCGTCCTTCTGCAATTAGTTGCGGCTCAGTGGTACAATTGTCAATTAACATCCAATAGTCCACCTGGTCTTTATACAAATCTATGAAGTTCTTCAGTCCTGAATAATATCTACGGATAATTGTGTCAGTTGGGATATTATGTCCTCCTTCTGCAACTCGAATTTTAACCCGCTCAATAACAAGTTCTGCACTGTCAAGCCAATAATAAATAAGATTAATTGTATAACCCCTTTCTTTGGCTTGTTTGATAAGTCCAACAAAACTTCGGGTGGATAGCGTCGTTTCAAATGCAAAAACTACGTTTTGAGACAGTAACTCTTGCAATCTCCTAAGCATGATTTTACCAGCTTCAATCGAAACCATCTCAGGTTGAAAAGGTGAAAGACCTCTTGCTATTTCGTCAGCGTTCACAAACTCTTTTACGTGTAAAAGCTCTGGAAGGATAGTAAAAGAAGCAGTCGTTTTACCAGCACCGTTACAACCTGAAATTACAAATAAATTAGCCAAATTTTTTCGTAGCAAGGTAAGTCTTTCATTCCTCCTTTAGAATTTAAACGCTTCCTGCGTCCATTTCAGCCAACGTTTAACGGATTTGCGATCGGCAGGACTTCTGTGTCCGTTAGCATGGAACAAAAGCCGAAAGGTTTAGTATTGATGAATATAAGTACTAAAGCCAAATTCTTAGTGGCGTGCCCGAACAAAAAATGATAAGCTAATTATTGCTGATTGCTATTCCTCAGCCAGCCTATTGCAAACATTCATGAGTGCGCCCTGAATGGTAAATATAGTTCTTAGAAATAAGAAGCAAAGAGTGAAAGTATCTTATGTGCGGAATGAACATTAGCAAGTGGCAAGGTGATAGCAGCGATGCTATATCTGAAGTAAGCCTGGCTGCAAATACCTGTACTGGTTCTTCGACTAAGCTCAGTACAGGCTTAACAGGAACTGCATAGGATGCAGTAGCACAAAGCCCGGTAATGATAGCAACCGTTATATTGAAAAGACTACCCAAACGAGGCTATCGAGCTATGCTCTATTACTACTTAAAAGTATCACCGCAACTTAACGAACCGCCGTATACGAGAGCCGTACGTACAGTGGTGTGAGAGGCGCACCTCATTGCTTACAAACGGTGAGGCCGTCTACTTGATTAGCGGTTCGTCGTTTTTTGACATACAAGTTACGGCTGCTAACCCATAAGAGATTTCAAATACAGAGTAAATAATAATGAAAGTAAAATAACTGAAAGTCGGAGGCCATTTTTTATTGGTCTTGTCAAGGTTAATGAAGGTAGACTTGATTTTGATTTTAGAAAAAATGCTACAAGTCTATCATAGTCCAAAAGCATTAAAAATAAAATTCCTATTGTCAATATTACTGACTGTAGTAAAGCGCCCGCATTCATTTGATAAAAGACATTTATCAGAGTCAGGTTTAGCATAAACGAAAATAAAATTGTTGCACCCAATAATAACGTTCTGCGAAATAGTAGCAAATAAGCACCGCCGATTTGAATGATTGCTATTATAACACCAAAAGCAAATGAATGTCCAAAAAAAAACCAGGTGAGCCATTCACCTGATTGCTGGTTCATGGGTTTGTCTGCGATTTCACTTGGTACAATAAATTGAAGTCCCAAAAGTTTTTTCCAGCCAAAGCTTGCCAAATTAAAAGCAATTGTATATCGGATGATTGCGTAAGTGACTGCATAAATTTTTCCCGAATTAATTTTTTGCCTGTTTTCTATTCTTTGCCAAACAAAAGGGAAAATCAAAGAAGCTAGAAAAGAAATGCCAACAAGTGAAAACACAATTGCTGGAGGAAACCATTTTAATGTCCCACTATTTCCGAGAACTAATAGTAAGGCTATTGTTGTAAGTCCTGCAACAAGGCAAGTGGTGATTTTTTTAAGCAGAGATGTGGAGTCCATTTTATGATTTTTCAAGTGAGATTCCTGAAAGATTAAATTCCACAAAGTCACTTGGCTAATCCTCGTAGGATCTTGTCGTACAACGACTGCTAACGAACAAAGCTTGGCTAAGGTTGGGTATTCCGTGTTACTTCCACTTCAGCCCATGTTTCGTTGTTTTTTAAAGATATATTAATAGCCCACATTCTTCTAGCCCAACTTTTGCCAAATCCCTTGTGTGGGCCCTGAATGGTAAATATAGTTCTTAGAAATAAGAAGCAAAGAGTGAAAGTCTCTTATGTGCGGAATGAACATTAGCAAGTGGCAAGGTGATAGCAGCGATGCTATATCTGAAGTAAGCCAGACTGCAAATACCTGTACTGATACTTCGACCAGGCTCACTACAGACTTAACAGGAACTGCCTAAGATGCAGTAGCACAAAGCCTGATAATGATAACAACCGTTACATTGGAAAGACTACGCAAACGAGGCAATGAAGCTATGCTCTATTACTACTTAAAAGTATCACCGCAACTTAACGAACCGCCGTATACGAGAGCCGTACGTACAGTGGTGTGAGAGGCGCACCTCACCGCTTACAAGCGGTGAGGCCGTCTACTCGATTGTTGGAAGTGCTGTTTCCACTTGCACATTAAGCCTTTATAGTTTCAGGAGTGATTTTCAAACTATATTTCTCCCTTATCGCCTGCATTTCCTTTTTCAAAATATCGGGATGATTCCAATATTTTTCACTTAATTGCTCACGAATTTCTCTCATCATTTGTACTGCATCAAATTTTTTATTCTTATTCATTGTCTTTAGGTTTTAGAATTTCTCGTGGCGTTCTTATTTCAATCATTCGGTAGCCGAGTTTTAAGTTGATTGATTGTAAAGCCGAATTCGGTTAAGGTTCACAATGTGTTTAAAATTCCAACTGGCTAATACATAGGCGTTGTTTTAAGTTGCAAGAGCAATATGAAGAGCATCGTTGTAACTCTTGGTTGTTAACGCACCCTCATTAATGTAAGCTTCAGCAAGTTCAATGGCTTCGTCTGTTGTTCCAATTGGTACACGGTGCTTGTCTGGAACTTCACTTAATTTTTCTCTTACTGCATCCGGAGCAAGTTCCAGTTCCTGAAGTGTCAAATCTGATAACATGAGCAATTTCACGCCTGCTTTAAATTCCTCAAGAAAGGTTGAAACAAAAGCTAAATTATCTTCATCAAAATCGTGTAAGGGCCGGTATTGTTTATCAAACGTGGCACTACAAATATAGCAGTGCCATTGGCTGTTATACAAATGACAAAATAGAGTTGGAACTGGTTTAAACTTTACCGGACACAGTCCTAATTTTCCTTTTCCATTTAAGTGTCCTGCGGAACACTTAAACGAGCGGGGAAGTCAGCAGAGGTCATAGTAGTTGTTGGTAACGAGCCGTGCCTTTTAATGAACAACACGGAAACTTCACAAGACAACGAAGGACTGAACTTTAAGTGGCTTCAAATTCAGTAAGGAGGTTCAAATAAAACTTGCCAGCCTTATTCTAAGAGAAGCAGGATGCAGTTGGTGTAAAGAGCGGTTGTAGTTATGACATTCCGCACCGCTGTAAACGAGACCCGTACGTACGGCGGTGAGAGAGGCGCACCTCATCGCTTACAAACGGTGAGGCGGTCTACACTCGATTGGCAGAAGTATTACTATCTAGCTACAAGTAATGCTTCTATTTTCTCTTTGAACCAGTTCGTTTTTGCCAAATCGCTTTTAGCAATATTTTGTCTTTGTGGTAAATGCGTACAATATGTTTTCATCGGCAAAGATTTGTAAAATGTCTCAAAATCGTTACTGTTTAAATAGCCAGCAACGATAGCCGACTGCTCTGCATTTTCTTGCTTGTTTTTGAAACGATTTTGCAAAGCAGTTCCGTTGTAGTCCGGCTCACCAAAATATGGATATTCAGTTCTCTTCAAACTTAATGTCGGGATGAAAGTGTCCGTAGCTTGGTTTTTTGCTTCTATTAGTTGTGCAATATATCCTGCTTTATCAAATGCCTTTTCCTTACTTGTATAATATTCCTCTAAGTTGTCAGGGTGATATAAGTAATTTTCAATGCTATAATAATTAAGAAGATACAAATTGTCATAATGCTGCCTAATTTGTAAAATGTCATCATCACTTAGAAAGTCTCTATCAACAATGCCAGAAAATTCAGTTGCCCTTACCTTATGATAAACATTGTTTCGATTGTTATCTGATACAAAAACTGTTTTATCAATGCCTATCGTAGCATAATACTCTTTGTCTTTGTTCTCAACAAAAAAAATGTTCATTTGCTGAAATAATGCAGGTAAGAATTCTTTCCCAACTGCAATCTCGTAAATATCTGGATTATCTTTTGGTATTAGAAAGAGGAGGTTGGTTGAAATTTTTGTTAGAAACGGTAAATTCTTTGTTTTTGTCATACACTAGGTTGACTGAAACAGGTAATTCGCCTTTCTTGCTATAGTAATTCCAAAATTCCTCATTAGTTCCAACATCCTTTTTAATAGCACTGTCTATAAAACCAAATGCGTCGAATAAAGACGATTTACCCGACCCATTAGAACCAATAAGTACGACCAACTTTGTAGTATTTGGGATATTATCAATTAGTAGATCCGTAAATCTTTTAAAATTGACTAAGTGTATTTTTGATATTCTCATGATTCGCTCCTGGGTGTAAAGGTATCATTTTAGATGCTTTTTCAGGTAAACTAAAACTTCTTTGAGGGTGTTACTAATTAACTGTAAATACTTAGGAAGGTTCAGCCAAAAGCGTTTTCTGCCAACGATTGCCCGCTTGGCGAAGGGCGGATATTTCACATTCCTTCAGCCTGGACAAATGCTAAGTAACGAACAAATGCTGAACTAACAAATCAAAGATCAGCAGTGTACTTTCAGTGGAAGCCGAAGCACAACAGCGAGATGCTGCAGATGCTACAACTTCCTGCCCGCCTTTTGCCAAACGGTTTGTTGGGCGTTCGTGCTGTTCCCGCCAAATTAAATTCCTCCTAAAGGCATATACTTTCCACTCGTCTTAATATCAAGGTTCTTCTCTTTAGCAAACCCTAACCCTTTTGTTTGATACGTTTGGTCAAAAATGTCTGTATAGGTTGGGTTAAGTTTATAAACATGGTCTTGTTTATTCACTTCTTTCAAGTTAAGTTTCTTCATAAGGAAAGCCCCGCAAACTTCAAGTTCATCCGCAGTAAATAATCGTCCTTGCAGATGCTCACGAATACTTAGAAACTCCATTAAATCAGTTTTTCTCTTTGATAGCTTTTCTAATTGCAAAAGAAAAACCTCTAAATCATCAATGCAAATACTCCAAGGGTATTTGTCGTTATCGTAGATTTCAAGTAAGGCACTAAGGTCGGTTTGGATTTGACCGAAGCGTTCAAGAGTGATGATTAGAGAAAAGGCTTTGTAATAGTGTTTCGTGTTGATGTCAATGATATGGCTATCTAAACTGTTCTCTTTGTAAACCTGTAAATTCTCTCCCTGAATAAACTTTGATTTCACTCGATAGGCTTGGTCGTAACCTTTTTGTATTGTTTCTTCAAAATTAGATAAGATTAACGGGTAAGCCTTTTCGGGTTCTCGTCTTGGTTCATCTCTTTTTGATGCTTTTACTTCAACAATTAATGCTAACCCCTCGTATAGGAAAAGCAAATCTTGTTCATGTTTTTCCTGTGTATAGTAACCTCTATAAACAAACGCCTTATTGCGAAAAAATCTTTCAAAAACTCTTTGCACTTTGTCTTCAAGTTTATCGGCTCGAACAGCATAAAATTTCTCGGCAAGTTTAGCTGGTGTCGCACAAAATTCAAAGAGTGTATTATAGACAGCCTGAATTAACTGATGAGCTTCAATTAATTGAAAATCGTTATCATCAATATTAAATATCGGCTTGGAATGGATAATATTCTTTTCGGTGTAGTAAAGAAAGTCGGTTTCATTCCTTTTGCAAGTGAATGCATTTAAAAATGCTTCTGCTTTAGTCTTTCCAAATTCATCAATAAAAGCCTGTTTAGAATACCGTTGCATCATACCATTATCATGCATCCAATTGAATTCATCAACAAAATGTTGTGGCATGTATTTTTGCCATTCCCACGGCAGTAAACCCTTTTCCTGCATTTCCTCACCAAACTCTTCCCAAGTTTGTTGCCCCTCTTTAGGATTTATCTTTTCCATTAAGAAGTTGTTCGGTACTTTGTCTATCGCATTGTATATCTCAATAAAGTCCTTGACCTCTAATCCAAAATGATGTCTAAGTGCATCATTGAACGGAGTAAAATACTCCTCTATGCGCTCGATAATTTGTTCTTCATAGTTCAATAACCCTTGATTGAAATAGCTCAAAAAAGTCGGCATAGCAATTTTTCTTTTCTCCTTCCAATCTTCATCAGTTATTTCATCAGGCTTTGGTAAAAAGAATTGTTCATAGCCGTCCTCAACTTCATTTAATAGCCTCTTCATGTGCTCAAAATCATCATCGCTATATTGAGCTTTCAAAGGCTTTGTTTCATCAATAGGAGATGTAACATTCAATCCCGCTAAATACAACAATTGTCGCTGTGGTGAAGAAAGACCTTGTAATAAATTCATGGGACTGTTGAACCTAATAAACTGCATCACGGATGTTAAGTCACCAAGAAACATTGTTGTTTCAAATTGGCTCACAAATGCTTTTAGTTCCTTGGATTTTTCGGTAAGGTCAATTTTCATTCGGGATGAGTTCTGGAATGTGCTCTAGCATGACGCCCAACACAAATATATAAGGCATTTGCCTTTCTTTTCTAGAAAATTGTACTATTGATTATCAACACCATTCTTTTCTTTTTTTTTGTTTTGTCGTGTCGCAAACACGTTTTTCATATTTCTATTTCATTCCTTCTTTTATGAGCAATAATACCATGAACGCTACCCAATCATTCATCCCAATGCGACATAATAAAGCCGACAATCATTTATAGTAATAACTAAAAAGGTGACATAGTATCGTAGGAATAATAAGAAATGCTAAATCACTTTTACGATAACGCCGTGAACAGTTAAGATTTTTCAGGAAGGGCTTCAGAACTTACTAAGAACATAGGCTCATGTACTTTGAATATACGGTTTGAAAGCACGTATAAAGAGTCTAGAATAAACTTATTTTTTTTGCCGGCACTACACCATTGAACACAATGCCTCTGCTACTTGCGGCAGATCGTTATTAAGAGGTCTTTAAACAAACGCTTTGTTTCATAATATATAGTATCTATCTTA
>JBBPZJ010000391.1:0-10240 GCA_038199395.1 Chitinophagales bacterium | reverse complement strand
GTCATTGCGTATAACAAACCTGCTGGATTTGCTTAAGCGTTTAATGACACTTTTATCAAAGAACTTCTCAAAGTTTTCCTTTACTATGCCACTGAAAAATCTGCTTGTTTTCATCTAGCCTGATGTTTTTATTACAAGTAGCTATTTCTTTTTTTATGCAACACCTTATCTGAATATCTTTTGCAGTACCAGTAAGGTTTTCAACAACTCTTTGTGACAATTTAAGGTTGACGCCTATGTGCCGCAGCAGGGTAGGTATTTGGCCTTTTTTTTTGGCGTTAACCAAAATCGGCAGCAGTCACTGGCGGATAAAATTCTATCCGCCTCCGTCGCAATTCTAAATTGCTATATGCATCCCAGGCGATATTAAAAATTTTGAGAATCGACTTATTAATTTATATGCTGAAACACATTTACAATGAAAAAATTCTTGTTTTTTATCAGGCAGCGGCCGACGCAATGAACCAAACTGAGAATATAAAACCCGAAAATCAGGCTCAGAGTATGGAAGCATGGATGCAATGGGCAAAAAACTGTGGTGACAAACTCGTTGATGTGGATCACCACTTATGAAGGGTCAACAATTAAGTTCGAATGTTCAGAGTAAAAATAGTGACAAAAATGTACTGGGATATTCCATTACAAATTGCAAACATGGATGAAGCTAAAGCACTTCTTGAGCGTCATCCTTTTCTGGGAGAGAATGCTGACTTTAGTATTAAAGTTAATGAGACAATGCGTTTACCAGGATGTAAGAATGGCATATAAAAAAAGTCTCCATTGTACCAATGCAATTGAGGAGTGGTAATATAGTAGTGCCTTATAAAATTTCTTTTGAAATAGGAAGATCAATTAACATCATGCTCATTCGCTCATTTGTTTTATCAATGAAGAAATGAGCACTTAAGATATGTTGTGATTGACCTAACAGTCATCTACTCAGTATCAAGTTATTTTTGCGGCAGCTTCACTTCATAACTTTTTCCCGCCGCTACCTTTAAAGACCTGTCCCGCATCCAGGGGTTTAAGATCTTTAGCATTTTATAATTGGTGCCATTTTCTACAGCCCATGTTGCCAGATTTGGAATAGCGGAAGACACAGTAACAGAGCGGGTTTCAAAAGGTTTGTATCCATTATTGTCATCTACCGTATAGCCCATTTCCCTTGAGTTGCCCATAAGGTATTTGAAAGTCAAAATTCTAAAAATGTACTTGTTGGTTTCGTCAGGCAATTGCAGGTCATAATAGTATTTGGTTTTTTGAAAAGTAGAAAGATCATTGAAACGACCCATGCCACAATTGTAAGAGGCCGCTGCAGCAGTCCAGCTACCAAATTTTGCATATGCCTGTTTTAAGTATTTTGATGCTGCGTCTGTAGATTTCAAAACATCATAACGCTGGTCTATGTTGTCATTTATTTCGAGATTATATCCCGGTCCTGTATTACCCATAAATTGCCAAAATCCTGTTGCACCCACTCTCGAGGATAAATTTTGAAGGTTGCCTTCAGCTACACATAGATATTTAAAGTCATCAGGAATACCATTTTCTTTCAATCTTTGTTCTATTGCAGGAAAGTATCTTTTAGACAATTTTAGTAAATAGCTGATATGACCGGGTGCGTTATAATTGTACAAAAGTTCTCTGTCAAATGCTTCCCGAACCTCCCAACGCTCTAAAGGAACTTTTTCACCGGCAAAAGATATTTGATTTGGTAGTTGAGGCAGATATATTCGCGGCGGGTTTTCTTTTGAGGCTGTTTCAGTATTTTTTGTTTTTTTTTTATTTTCCCTGAATGCTAGCTGCGAAACAATGAAAATTCCCGTAAAAAGGCCTATTGCAAAATATATAATCGCTTTGTTTTTACCCATTATAGACATTAGAATTAAAAATAAATTGAAGATTTCTAAAACGTTAGTACCAAAACTGTGCTAAAACGAATTGTTTTTAGCCTGAATATCATTTTTCCTAAAACTTCAATAAATCCTTTTTTCGACTCAAATTACAGCAGTTCAATTTACTTTCCTTTGGAACTTTAAACAGTATCCTTTAGATTTGCATTCCGTAAATAATTTTATTTAACGCATTTAAATTTCTATTTAGAATGCCCGTAAAAATGAGACTGCAAAGACACGGAAGTAAGAAACGTCCTTTCTACTTTATAGTAGTAGCTGACGCCCGTGCACCAAGAGATGGAAAGTTTATCCAGAAAATTGGAACTTACAACCCCTTAACTGTACCGGCGACAGTACAGTTAGATCGCCAGAAAGCATTAGATTGGTTGCACAAAGGCGCTCAACCAACTGATACAGTTCGTAGAATTCTCTCTTTCAAGGGAGTGTTGTATTTGAAACACCTTTTGCGTGGTGTTGGATTAGGTTTGTTTGATGATGCTACTGCCATGGAAAAATTCCAGGTATGGCATTCAGAACACGAAGCACAGGTTAAGAAGCGTACTGATGAAAACCGTAGAAACCAGAGAGCAAGAAGAAATCCTCCGGTGGTAAGACGTGTTGAAAGAAGTAATGATGCGCCTGCTGAAGGTAATGCACCTGCTTAATTTAAAAAGGTTGTATACAATTCTTTGAAGTCCCTAACCTTGGTTGGGGACTTTTTTTATGGTACCGGCATTTGCCTCTTGCGGCATCATCCTTGCGTCGCATTTCGTTCGTCGGCAAACCTTTGTTCATCTTTTTACAGAATGTTAAACCCGAACCTTCAATCCATTTTATGAAAGATTATTTTCACATAGGTAAAATAGTAGCAAGTCACGGACTTAACGGCGAAGTAGTCTTGCAACATGCGCTTGGCAAAAAAACGGATTTAAAAGGCTTGCAAACTATTTTTATTGAAGAAAGAAAAGAGTCCTTTTTGCCTTATTTCGTGGAAAGTACTACGGCAAAAAATAGCGAGGAAGTTTACATGAAACTTGAGGGTTTTAACACGAAGGAAAGTGCCCGGCGTTTAAACCAGAAAGACGTTTGGCTGCTTAAGTCTGATTTTGATAAACACGCCTCACAATCTTCACCTATTTCTATGCTTGGTTATACAATAATAAACGAGGGCAAGGAAATAGGTGAAATAACTGAGGTAATTGAACAGCCAATGCAGGTTCTTTGTAAGATTATGTATCTGGGTAACGAAGCCTTAATTCCCATTCATGAAGAAAGCCTTCTTCAGATTGATAAAAAAAATAAACGTTTGTATGTAAACCTTCCGGAAGGGTTGCTTGACATATATGCCTCGGAACTTTAAAAGGAAACCGAAGTTGCTATTTTATTTCTTTCTTCTCCCGTTATTGTAGGGGCTTCAATTGCCCCTTCACCCTGCAGTATATGTCTGATATTGTGCATGATCAGAAATCTAAGGGTGTCTCCTAATTGTAGCTTTATAAAGCTGGCGATAGATATAGGTACCTTAGCTTTTTCAAGATTAATTTTCCTAGCCTCTTTTAGCAGTAAGATAAGCTTTTCCTGCTGTTGTATAAATTCGCTTAAAACTTCCCTGCTGTTTAAGTCCGCAATAGGAATATGACTCTTAGGAGCCGACATTTTCTTCAATTTCGTTCCTTCTACTGCAGGGGCCATTAGCTTGGTAAAATAATTTCCCAACAAACCGGGAGTAAAAACTTTTCTTGAGGTCCAGTTTTTCTGTTTTGCTGTTTCGATCGCTTTTTCTATGGCAGGTAAATAATAATGACCATAGCTGTTTAGGTGGTCGAGGCACTGTGCAAAACTCCATTTATCTGTAGCTGGCTGCTTTAATAATTTCGCAGGTGACATCATTTGCCATTCTGATACTGCTTTTTCAAGAAAAGTTTCTGTTTGTTGTTGTAACTCGTCAATTAGTTTTTTCGTGTTGTAATGTTGCATCTCTTTTATATTTTAGACAAAGCTGCCAATAAGTTGTTTATAAAATATTGGTGCAGACCAAGAAAAAGACCGGGGGTCTGGCGAGAAGTGTTGGAATTCCACGTTATCCAATACCGCTAATAAAATCTGAAATTCGATTTTGAAATCAACAGCAGGAAACAAACAACCGGTAATTCCTGCAGTAGCGTGCTTGCTTCTAAATCCTTACACTTCCAAGTAATTTGCTAAAGGTCGTTGCATCCAGTCCGAGGTACGAAGCAAGGTATTTGTGAGGTATCATTTGAAGCACGTGAGGGCTTCTTTTTAGAAGAACCCTAAACTTTTCTTCTGCTGTAAAACTTTGCAATTCTATTTGTCTCTCAAGCACGCCTGCAATAGTTAATGCAAGAGATTTTCTAACGAAAGTTTCTATATTATGATGCCTTTTCATAAGTTCGTTTACCTGGTTGAAAGTTGTTCTTATAAACTCGCTGGCAGTCAGCGTTTCTAAAAAGTATCTTGATGGCTGCTGAAGAAGGAAGCTATCTAAAACGCCGGAAAAGGAGCCGGTATAGGAAAAAACAAGTGTAGCATCTTTATCAGCATTTTCTTTTAGATAAAATGCACGTTGAACTCCGTCTATAACAAAATATAAATATTTTTCTGTTTCGCCTGCAGCCGTTAAAATTGTTTTTCGCTTCGCTGTAAAGGGCTGCCAAATAGCTGCAAATTCGTTCCATTCTTCATTGGTAAGAAGATGAACATTTGATACCACGGGCTTAAGTTTAGACAAAGCGGAAAAAGTAGTCACTATTAATAGTCGATTAGAAACTAAAGCTATCAAAAGAACAGATAATTTTAGCGGCAGCAAATGATTTTTGATGAAAATAGTACCGCGGCCTTTTGAAACGATGTACCTATTATTTCTTCCTAACAGTTGATATTACTCGAAGGAAAATAAAAAAAATTGCACTTGAATAGATCAGATTTTAAGGGTAGTAATCTCAATGGAAATAACTTCACTTTATTAAGATTACTAGCGGCATACTTTGTATTGATATCGAATTCTTTTGTGGTACTTCAAAAACCACTCGAGCAACCTGCACTTTGGTATAATGACAAAAGCATTAATTTTGGTGGAGTCGGGTATGACATATTTTTTTCTATTAGTGGTTTTCTTGTAACCCAAAGCTTATTCAACTCTAACTCTCTAAAACACTATTTGTGGAAACGTATATTAAGAATAGTGCCTGCCCTCGCCGTTGCTAATCTTGTTTGCATCATCTTCGGCTGTTTCATAACAACGTTATCCCTTAAAGAATATATAACTAACACATCAACGTGGACTTTTCTTTTAAAAAATACTACGCTTTTAAAAAATCAATTTTATTTGCCAGGAGTTTTTGAAAGTCTGAAAGATCCTACTGTTAATGCCTCACTTTGGTCAATATCAATTGGAGTAGGATGTTGCCTCACTTTGCTTTTTGCGGCTTATTTCATTGTTATCCGCAAATGGTTATACTTAGCGTGCTTTGTTTTATTTGAAGCAATGAGAGTCTACTTTACCATTTTTAATAACTACCATTTAGAAAGTCTGAACCTTCACGACATATTTGCATTTGGCACTTATTTTTATCTTGGATCCCTGTTATACGTCTTTAAAGACATTCTCCCTTTCAAATGGTTTTATGCAAATATCTTAATGGCGATTGCATTAGCAACTGCTTATACTTTTTTAGAGTCAATTACCATCTCTATTTTTTTTGCTTACTGTTTTATTATTATTGGCGCATCAAAAGAATTGATTGATTTAAAAGGGGAAAATTTCTCTTTTGGAGTTTATTTATACTCGTTTCCAATACAACAAGTAACGGTCTTTTATTTTGGTTATTCAATCAACCTATGGCTACACCTAATAGTTTCATCTGTACTTGCGACGTTGCTGGCATTTCTTTCATGGAAATTTGTTGAAAAACCCCTTCTCACACAAAAAGATCGATTGTAGGAATTACCGGTTGTATGATTTTGGTACGAATACAAGAATCTAAGGTTAACAATCAAACAATCTCGCTTCTCTTTTCTATCTTAGTAAGATAATGCCAACGTTGCAACGATATATTGCTCACTTTGATCTCGACAGCTTTTTTGTTTCTGTAGAAGTGCTAAAAGATCCGTCCTTAAGAGGTAAAGCAGTATTAGTGGGCGGCCATAGCGAAAGAGGTGTAGTAGCAGCTTGTAGTTATGAAGCCAGAAGATTTGGTATACACAGCGCCATGCCAACGAAAAAGGCCTTAAAACTTTGTCCGCATGCCATCGTATTGGGAGGAAGCAGGGGAGATTACAGCAAGTATTCAAGAATTGTTACCGAAATAATTGCTTCAAAAGCACCACTGTTTGAGAAAGCGTCTATTGATGAGTTTTATCTTGATCTTACAGGGATGAACAAATACTTCGATCCGTATAAATGGACCATTGATTTACGGCAAGAGATAATAGACAAAACTGCATTGCCGATTTCTTTTGCCTTAGCAAGTAATAAAATGGTAGCAAAAATTGCAACAGATGAAGCTAAACCAAATGGTTACATACAAGTTGCTCCGGGATTTGAAAAGGAATTTCTGGCACCGTTGAAGGTGAACAAGATACCAGGCGTAGGGGGACACACTTTTCAAACCTTAGTTTCAATGGGAATTAACACAATAAAAGATATTAGAGAGTTTAATGTGAAAGATTTACAACGGGTATTAGGTAACTACGGCGCAGAATTATGGAATAAATCTCAAGGTATTCACTCAAGTGAAGTAACCCCTTGTCACGAAGCAAAATCGATCTCAACAGAAAACACCTTTCAAGAAAACATAGCAGATATATCGTTTCTAATGAAAGAGTTGGTAAGGATGACCGAAAAGGTTGCCTTTGAACTAAGGCAGGATCAAAAACTGGCGGGTTGCATAGCAGTTAAAATTCGCTATGGCGATTTTAGTACTTTCAGCAAGCAAGCTGCCATTGATTATACTCACCTGGATGATCAATTGATTGTTTTCGCAAAAGAACTTTTTACTAAACTGCATAAAGCAGGAACGCCGGTAAGATTGCTCGGTGTGCGACTGAGTGAGCTTACAAGCCATGCAGTACAATCAAGTTTATTCGATAACATTGGCAAAAAGAACGAATTATATAAAGCTATAGATGACGTAAAAAATAAGTTTGGAAAAACAGCTTTGAAAAAGGCAAGAACTGTGTGATTGTCAGAAAACTGTGTGATTGTCAGAACTGGGATTTTTAAATTTTGTAATATTAGCGGAAGCAGGTAAAAGAGTGATTGCCCGTTTTTAAAAAATAAGTTTAAAAAAGCTTACTCTATTAAATTAGTGGGATATTCCTTACCTTCGTTCACCTTTAAACAAAAAACCTTTTTTTATGAGTTTACACTTAGGAGATGAAGTTCCAAATTTTACCGCCGACACAACCATTGGCAAAATAGACTTTTACGAGTACCTTGGTGATGGCTGGGGTGTTTTATTTTCTCATCCTGCTGATTATACTCCCGTATGTACAACTGAATTGGGTAGAACCGCTGCACTAAAAGATGAGTTTGCAAAGAGAAATGTTAAAGTGCTTGCAGTTAGTGTTGACCCGATAGATAAACATCACGGCTGGATTAATGATATTAATGAAACGCAAAATGTAACTGTCGAGTTTCCAATTATTGCTGACGAAGACAGAAAAGTGGCGACTTTGTACGATATGATCCATCCCAATGCATCAGCTACAGCTACCGTTCGTTCATTATTTATAATTGGACCTGATAAAAAATTAAAATTATACATCACTTATCCTGCAAGCACCGGTCGTAACTTTTTTGAAGTTATCCGTGTAATCGATAGTTTGCAATTAACAGCTAATTACAGCGTAGCTACCCCTGCTAATTGGGAAGAAGGTCAGGATGTAATAGTTGTTCCGGCAATTAGTACTGAAGATGCAATTAAGAAATTTCCAAAAGGGGTAACGGTCATTAAGCCATATTTAAGATATACTCCTCAGCCTAACAAGTAGAACAGGAATACAGAAGATTAAAGGATTATGATGAAATGAGGATTCATCCTAATCCTTTTTTATTTTTTGTAATATCAATATTAGAAATTGGCGTTCTAATATTTAAATAATAATCATTATTTTATCTAGGAATAAGTAAATTGACAGGTGTAGCACCGATATCTTTTCGAATGCTAACTTAGTTATTGATCTGCTAATCCTTTTAAATTGTTGTTCTTAAATTCTTTCTTAGCTGGGCAATTAAAGCTTTTAAATCTTTTGGTATTGGAGCCTCCAGTTCATGCTTAATGCCTTTTACATCTGTAAATTTTAGCTGCAACGAATGTAGCGCAAGCCGGTTAAGCAATGGTTTTTCCTCAAGTTCGTTTTTGCTTAATTTAAACTTTCTTTTTATTGATGAAAGTAAAACCGGTCGGCCTTCGCCATATAAACCGTCACACACAATTGAATTTCCAAGATATTTACTATGTACACGAATCTGGTGTGTACGACCTGTATGAATTTGAAATTGAACCCAGGAATACAGCCCAAACTCCTCAAGTACTTTATAATCAGTAATTGAAGGCTTGCCTTTTTTGTGAGGCATCATTAAAGTTGTTTTACCAGGCACCTCCATGATAGGTACATCTATCGTTCCTTTCATGTTCATTAATGTTCCGTTTACCAGGCCTACGTAATGTTTTTCTACTTCACGACTTTCAAATTTTTGAGATAAATCTTTATGTGTTACTTCGTCCTTAGCAAAAATAATTAGTCCGCTGGTCTCTTTGTCTAGACGATGAATAGTGAAAATTTTTCCTAAATGCTCCTGAAGTATACTTTTTACAGAAGGATCTTTTCCAAATCTGTCAGGTATAGATAGCAGTCCTGCCGGTTTGTTTATAACTAGGAAATGATCGTTTTCAGAAATAATATCAAGCTTCATGGGAGAAATGAAAATAAAGTAAATTAGAATTGTGGGACGAGGTCAAAGTAAAGACGCTATAGTAAGCTAACGGGCGATACTTAATCCTTTATTTTTACGAAAGATTGATTCATAAATTTCAGCAAACGAATCTCTTTTTCTTTTAGCAACCGCCATCTTCCACGTTGAACATCTTTTTTGGTAAGCCCTGCAAACATTACCCGGTCAAGACCTTTTACATCGTACTTCATGTGCTCGAAAATGCGGCGAACAATGCGATTACGTCCACTATGAATCTCTATGCCAATAATACTTTTGTCATGAGCGTCAGCATAAGCTATAACGTCAGGAGCAACAAAGCCATCTTCAAGCGTTATACCAAAGGCGATTTTATCCATATCTCCTTTTGTAAGAGCTCTATCGAGTCTAACCTCGTAAACCTTTTTTACTTCATGTTTGGGATGTGATAGTTTTTGAGCAAGATCACCGTCATTGGTCAGTAACAAAACACCAGAAGTATTTCGGTCTAAACGCCCCACAGGATAAACTCTTTCTTCGGTTGCAGTTCGCACAAGGTCAAGAACAGTTTTACGTCCTTGTGGATCATCTGCTGTAGTTATATAATCTTTTGGCTTATTAAGCAGTATATACACAAAGTTTCTGCTTGGTGTAACTTTCTTATTTCCGACTTTTACGATATCTGTTGGAGAAACCTTCATTCCCGGCTCCGTTGCCACTTCACCGTTTACCGAAACCTTGCCTTCCTTTACTAAAATCGCACCATCGCGGCGAGAGCAAAGGCCTCCGTGTGCGATGTATTTATTTAGAGGCATGATATCCGTTGAACCTCCTTCAAACTGCCTTTGTGTTACAGCACCTTTTACAGTTGGTTTTCTGTTAATCTTATCGATGGTATTAACCGATTTTGGGGAGCTTGGTTTAATTTTTTTAGAAGGATCAAAAGCAATAGTGTTCACCGTTGCTTCAACTTCTTTTCTTGGATACTTATTAGGTCTTCCTGTTTTTGACGGAGTAGCGGCAGAAGCAGATGGTTGCTGTTTTTGTTGTCTTTCTGCTCTTTTTCGTTCAAAATGAGCCTCGATTGCAGCAGCTTTTTCTTTTTTTTCTTTCCTTTTCTGCTGCTTAATTTCTTCTTTAATTGCGCTTCCTTTTTTTTGTTTTACAAACTTTTGGAAGTTGTCGGAGCGTACGGGCATACATGCTTGGTTTAAAACGCTTGCTGTTTTACAACAGTAAATAATGATACGATTGTAAAGGTATAATTAAAAAAGCAGACACTAGGGTCTGCTTTATGTTGGACAACAAGGAGTATACTTTTTCTTTTTTATTTAACAAAAGTACCGTTAGTGCGATTTTTCTGGAGCGACTTAAGTTGTTCTTTTTGATCGTTGGTAAGCACGGCCTCCAT
>JBBPZJ010000390.1:0-3548 GCA_038199395.1 Chitinophagales bacterium | reverse complement strand
ATGATGGGTGAAATTTCTTTTTTTACATAATTGCGAATTGTTTCCCGAACCATTTTTTGTTCTTCGGAAAGCAATTCATCCAATAAATAATAATCAGGAGATTGAAATGTATCTGTTTTTGCCGCCATAATTATAGTCTTTTTGTTTTTTGTACTAAGCTAAGTATTACTATTAAACTTCGTTGCGTCGCACCCTTGTACTTGTTTCTAAATATTCAGCCAATCATACAAAAGCAAAATTATTGTACTAAATACTTCTAACTTCTAAACAATTCCAGCTAATCGACATACACTTCTTTATTCCCGGTTAATACGTTGGAAGCTTCTATCTGTATCTGGCTTTTCAAAATGCGGTCTTCAGACAGTTCAGGAAGATGATCTAAAGCAAAATATTGTACGTCTAAAACATCAAATCCTTTCGTTATTTTCGTTGAAATTTGTTTACAGTAAAATACCATTTTGTAAACATAAAAAGGCTGCGGAGGATGCGGATGCATTTTCTTATCAAATACAGCTAAAAGCCTTTCAGGTATTACATCAAGTCCTGTTTCTTCTTTAAATTCTTTTACAATAGTTTCTTTCGGGCTATATCCTACATCGGCCCAACCTCCCGGCAAAGACCATTTTTCGTCAACGCTTTCTTTTACCAATAAAATCTTTTTATCTTTTGAAATTGCTAAACCGCGTATATCAACTTTTGCTGTAGGATAATCTTTAACCACAGGAAGCATAAACTTCAGATCCTCGAATGAAGAGCTACTAAATTCATGCAGGAGGCGAAAGCTGATCTCCCTTAATTCGAGGTATCGCTCTTTATCGTATTCATTTTTACAATACAGAAGACCAGTATCAGCAAGAGACTTAAGTCGTTTAGTTTCGTTTAAAAATTCCGTATTTACCATATTAAATTTTAGGCGGTGGAATGTACCTGATAACAACTATTTACTTTAGAATTAAGAAAATAATGACAGTTGGTACAACCATCAACAAATGTTGTAATTTTCTTGTTTTAAGAAGCTAAAGATATAATTAATGAAGTTTGAAGCCTCACTTGCATTTGCACAACAGAAAGATAAAGAAGACAAACTAGCAGCTTATAAAGAACAATTTTATTTTCCTGAAAAAGACGGAAAGGACATGATCTATTTTTGCGGCAACTCTTTAGGATTGCAGGCAAAAAGGGTGCAACCGGCCATTCAGCAAGAACTGGATGACTGGAAAAATTTGGGAATAGCAGGTTTCTTAAATGCCAAAAACCCCTGGATGTATTACCAGGAATACTTTAAAAATTCACTTTCTAAAATTGTTGGATGCAAGGAAGATGAAGTAACAGTTATGAACAGTCTGACTGTTAATCTTCATTTATTAATGTTGACCTTTTATCGTCCAACTTCTGCCAGATTTAAAATCATCATGGAAGCAGGAGCTTTTCCTTCTGATCAGTATGCAGTTGAAACACAGGTAAAACATCATAGCTTTAATCCTGACAATGCAGTGGTGGAGATTGCTCCCAGAGAAGGAGAGAAAACAATAAGAAATGAAGATATCCTATCAACCATCGAAGCTAATGCCGATAGCCTGGCTTTGGTAATGTTGGGTGGAATCAATTATTATACTGGACAACTATTTGATATCAAATCTATTACTCAAGCGGCTCAAAAAGCAGGGGCAATCGCTGGTTTCGATCTGGCTCATGCTACAGGGAACGTACACCTCGAACTACACAATTGGAATGTAAACTTTGCTGTGTGGTGTTCATACAAATATTTAAATGGTGGGCCCGGCGCTGTGGGAGGTTTATACGTACATGAAAAATATGCAACAGATCCTTCTACGCCTCGTTTTGCAGGATGGTGGGGAAACGATGAGGAGGCCAGGTTCAAAATGAAAAAAGGTTTTATAGCGAAGCCCGACGCAAGCGGATGGAATATCAGCACCGCTCAAATTTTAAACATGGCTTCTTTAAAAGCTTCGTTGGAAATATTTGAAGAAGCCGGTTTTGAAAACATTAAAGCAAAAAGCAGGGAGCTGACAGCTTACCTCGAGTTTCTCCTGCAACAACTACATCATTTGGATTTTGAAATTATAACGCCATCAAATAAAGATGGCCGTGGGGCTCAACTATCGTTGTACTTTAACGAAAAAGGAAAAGAAATACATGAAAAAATGATTGCTAATGGAATTGTAGTCGATTATCGTGAACCCGGAGTTATACGGGTCGCACCCGCTCCTCTCTATTGTTCTTTCGAAGATGTTTTTAGGTTCTATGATATTCTAAGAGACTTTAATTAAGAGGAGATTTTCTGGAAGAAAATGAGGAGGATTGTGGTCTAAAAAATACATTTTAATAATAATGCCATAAAACCGGGTGATTTCAGGCATGTTCTACTACTTTTGTTGCTATTTCATATAGAAAATTGGGACAAAAATCAAATCCATTTTCCCATGAAAGTCCACCTGCACTTTCAATAGATACGTTGTTAAAGTTCTCTTTGTTTAAAAGTTCTCTTGCAAAGCCTTTCTGGAAAAAGGGTTCAAAATCAACTTCAGAATTATAACCGTTTTCAAAAAAAAGTTGAATTTTATAATCATCCAGAATTCTAATATTTATCAATCTATGCATAGCCTAAAATTAAGTATAATTCTTAAAAAATTAAAGCGAAAGGACTGGAGGTGATGACTAATAGTTAAGCTATTTGATCAAGCTCTTCATTTCTCTATCATATTGCTCTGCAATGCTTCTTCCTTGTTCTGCGAATCGCTCACTGGTTCCTGCATAAATTATCGCACGGCTTGCATTAACCAAAATGCCTCCATCCGCATTCAAAGCAGCATTAGAAACTTCAGCGAGACTTCCACCCTGAGCACCTACTCCTGGTACGAGAAAAAAATGATCAGGAAAAGCCTGTCGAATAGTTCCCAGTTGTTCCGCTTTTGTAGCGCCTACTACAAACATTACATTTTCCGGTGTACCCCACTGCGCAACTTTTTGCATCACCTTCTCATACAAAAACAAACTTTCGGATCCCGCAGTATGAATCTTCAACTGTTCAAAATCTTCTGAACCGATATTTGAAGTAAGCCCTAAAACAATCGTCCATTTACCTTTATAATCCAAAAAAGGACGAATACTATCTTCTCCCATATAAGGTGCAACCGTTACAGCATCAAAATTGTAAATTTCAAAAAACGTTTTTGCATACTGTGCAGAGGTGTTTCCTATATCTCCACGCTTAGCGTCGGCAATTTTAAAATGAGTTGATGGAATGTAATCGACTGTTTGTTCCAGCGCTTCCCAGCCTTTTATACCCATTGCTTCGTAAAATGCAGTATTGATTTTATAGCTGACGCATAAGTCTTTTGTAGAATCGATGATTGCCTTATTAAATTCAAAAACAGCATTTGATTTACCCTGTAAATGCTGAGGGAGTTTTGTAACATCAGTGTCTAATCCTATGCATAAATAATTTTTTTTCTCTTTAATATGCTGTATTAATTGATGCCTGTTCATGTCTCCGTTTAAAATAATAAGTTAGGGTAATCGGTTAT
>JBBPZJ010000389.1:0-10959 GCA_038199395.1 Chitinophagales bacterium | reverse complement strand
TAAAGTTGAGATTAATGCCACCGGCTGCATTCGAAAGAAACAACTTTTGTACTCTCAAAAGTTTCATCACCCGTATTGGAAATACAATTTGCTGCAGTGTGTAGCCTTCGTAAGCGTGGAAACGTCCCTGCATGATTAAAACGTTTTTGCCTGCTATTGCGCCATAGATTAGATTGCCTTTGTGAAACTCCACTGTAGAAACAGGGAAGCCGGGAATATCTGAATATGGAATTGTTTGCTTTACCTCTACGTTGTTTAGCAACTGATGCAATCCGGTGCCAAGCACAATGCCCACTTCCGGTTGAGTAATTCCTTGCTCTATTAAATAGTCCTTTGCTTTGATCAATGCTTCCATACGTTTATATTAGGCTACAGTTGCACTGCAGCTTGAACCAGAACCCACAGTGCAACTGTAGCAATGTTGTCCAATTACAATTTCTCTATTTTTCAATTTTTTTCTGTTGAAATCAGATATATACCTGCTGTTGTAACTAACATTGAATTCCAACACTCGTTAAAGTCGCAGTCATGCAAATAGCCAGCACAGCCAACTGAAATCGGGGTTTGATTGCTTCAGTTTTTGCTGAAAAGGAACTAATTCAAAACCACCAGCGTGCCGCATGTTCTATGATCTCGATTTGGTTCCTGGGCGCAGCAAGAATACTATGTTATGCTTTTAAAGGTTCATTACATTGCTACTTCTTTCACCTTATTCATCATTTGTACGCCGTGTACCAAAGAAGCGCCACCACGAATGGCACAGGCTACATGCACGGCTTCCATCATCTGTGCCTCGCTCCACCCTTTCTCAAAAGCGTCTGAACTGTAGGCATCAATGCAATATGGACATTGCACAGCATGAGCTACGGCAAGCGCAATCAGCGATTTTTCTCTTGCCGATAATTCACTGTCTTTGAAAACAGCTCCGTAATAGGAAAAAAATTTTTCGCCCATTTCTTTCTGAAAGTCTGCTACGTTTCCAAACTTTGACAGGTCTTTAGAGTTGTAATAATGCTCGTTCATTAATTTTCGTATTAGTTAATTATTTAAAACAGTTATGCAATAAAATAGTTGGCATACTGCAAAAGCTTTCAATGTTCAACAAATCATCAATCTTGCCCTTAATAGTCTTACAATATAAGCAAACCTGACAGCTTGTACTGCAAATGTCTCATTCTAAAGAAAGCTTAAGAGCAACAAAAATGGAAAATTAAAATTACGCTTAAAGGCGAAGCCGGCAAACACAGCGAGAAATGAAGCAGCAACGGTTAGACCTTAAAAACATGTTCATTTCCTTTTATTAGCTCATACCAGCCACTAAAAACTGCGGCACTATTTCTGAAATAAAACCAACACCTCTTCTCCATTTTTTAGCATCAAAATATTTAATATAGTAACGCAGATTTACTTCTTCAAAATTTATAAAGCCCGGCCATTTAATCCCATCACCCTGGTGTTGTTAAACAAAAAACCAACCCCACTTCCAATCGCTTTGTCATAATTGAAATCTATTTCAGTGTAAAGTGGCAAACGTGGTTGTAATATTGCAGCATCCACTTTATAATTAAACATGGCAAGGTTCTCCCAGCGGGCCGATAAAAATATTTTTGAAGCCCTACTACCTTATTTTTTGTGGTTGAATACCAGGCTTTGCATACGAATAACGTTTAATCAATCCTGTTGTATAGTACCCGTCAATGCCATTGCTACAGATAGAGGCTGCTTTGTCCAGGTGAAGAAAACCATCTTCAGAAACAACGTCATTGTCAATTTGTATGGAAATATTTTTTCCAATCACCAGAAAAGTATCATTTAATTCAATGGGGATAATTTGTTGCAGCGATAATGCATATTTAATAGTGCTTTCTTTTACAAAAGGCGCAGAAATATTTTTCTGAAACTCAGGCGTCAGTCCCACTTCCGCAAACTCACTTATTCCGGCTTCATACTTTGCACTTGTTTGATGGGCCTGCCGCAAAAAAGAAGGATGGATATGATTGATGGTGTAAACTCCCGTTGCCTGGATATTGGCCAGCGTATGTGGCGCGGCTTTTACAGGCCGGTTGATAAATCCAACCAACGGCGGATTGGAACCGATGTGCACAATACTACTGAAAATGCCGAGGTTGGTTTGCCCCAGCTCATTTACAGTACCAATTAGGTTTACAGATTTAAAGCCCGTAAGGCTGTTGATAAAATTAGCCCGGTAAAAACGTTCCCACGAATCAATGTCTGAGGTGTTGTAAGATATCATGCAGGTAATCTATTTGACGATTAAACATTACAGATTGTAAATTGTTTTTAACTCACTATGAGCGAAGTGGCATTAATTTTCCCCCACCAGTTATTTAAACAGCATCCTGCCCTGGATAAAAGCAGTCAGGTGTACCTCGTGGAAGAATGGCTTTTCTTTCGCCAATATAATTTTCATCGAAAGAAAATTATATTGCACCGCTCCGGTATGAAGTTTTATGAGGCTTACCTCAAAGAACACGATTATACCGTTCATTATATTGAGACAACTGATGAACGAAATGATGTAACGAAACTGATTACTTTTTTATCGCAACAAAAAATGACCGGTATTCATATTGCAGATGTAGTGGATGACTGGTTGACAAAACGCATTAGGGCTGCTTGTAAAAAACATTCGATAAAGTTAACCGTTTATGCGTCGCCATCCTTTCTGAATACAATGGATGAAGTGGATGATTATTTCAGTAAAAAGAAAACTTATTTTCAAACAGATTTTTATATTCAGCAGCGAAAGCAGCGTAAAATATTAGTAGAACCAAACGGCAGACCAACCGGTGGCAAATGGACTTTTGATGCAGATAACCGAATGAAATTTCCGAAGAAAGAAATTGTACCTGCACTCCACCTGCCGGAAGTAAGCAGTTACATCGCAGAAGCAACAGAATATGTGCAGCAACATTTTCCTAAAATTATGGAAGTGCAGATGCTCCTTATTTTTTTGTAGCCACTTTTAAACAAGCGGAAGAGTGGCTGAGTGATTTTTGAAAAATTGTTTTGAAAAATTTGGGATCTATGAAGATGCGATTGTTGCTGATGAAAATATTTTACATCACTCGGTACTTACGCCGATGCTGAATACCGGTTTACTTACCCCTCAACAAATTCTAGATGCAGTACTAAACCATACTAAAAACTATACTATTCCTTTAAACTCCCTCGAAGGTTTTATCCGTCAAATTATTGGCTGGCGGGAATTTATCCGTATCGTATATGAACGGGAAGGCAGTAAACAAAGAACCACTAACTATTGGAAGTTTAAACGAAAAATCCCAAAATCTTTTTGGACAGGAACGACCGCAATTATTCCCATTGATATTACCATCAGAAAAGTTTTACAAACCGGCTATTGCCATCATATTGAAAGGCTGATGGTACTGGGAAATTTTATGCTGCTCTGTGAGTTTCACCCGGATGAAGTACACCAGTGGTTTATGGAAATGTTTATTGATGCGTACGATTGGGTAATGGTGCCCAATGTGTATGGTATGACACAGTTTGCCGATGGTGGATTGATGATGACCA
Source organism: Chitinophagales bacterium (assembly GCA_038199395.1). GTDB lineage: Bacteria > Bacteroidota > Bacteroidia > Chitinophagales > Chitinophagaceae > Segetibacter. The sequence continues at coordinate 7,401 of JBBPZJ010000389.1, read as the reverse complement.
AGCCATATATCAGTGGCAGTAATTACTTAATGAAGATGAGTAACTATGAAAAAGGAGATTGGCAGCAGGTGTGGGATGGATTGTTTTGGCGCTTTATGGATGTGCACAGAGATTTCTTTTTGCAAAACCCAAGGCTTGGAATGCTTGTGGGAACATTTGATAAGATGAGCAAAGAAAAAAAAGATAACCATTTAGCAAATGCAGAAAAATATTTAGCCAGCTTATGATAAGAAGAAACTCTGGAACCGGGTAAACCTTCCGGAGTATAGCCTTAGCAGCAAAACGGCGGATAACACAAACATGCACATCATCACCTATGCTTCGCAGAAAAGTATGCAGCCAAAGCGTTTTATCTGCGGCTTTTATCGTGGCACACAAACCTCATTAAATATAAAAGCATCTGGTGAATTTATATTGCGCTTACGCTGGACATTATAAGAGAAAAAAATTGATTCATATTTAATGAAACAGGTTAAAAAAGAAAACCTGCCGGTAAAAGTATGTGTGGTATGTAACAAACAATTTAGCTGGCGAAGGAAATGGAAAAAGCTTTGGGAGGAGGTAAAGTATTGCAGAGATAAATGCAGGATGAATAAAAGCAAATAAAAAATTAAAATGATAATTCGGGAAAAAATTATGTGTAATTGATAAAGACCGCATTATCGATATGGCCTGGGAAGACAGGACTACTTTTGAAGCAATTGAAATGCAATTTGGCTTAAAGCAGCAGGACGTAATAAAACTGATGCGAAAGGGAATGAAAGCAGGTAGTTTTAAGCTATGGCGGCAACGTACCAAAGGCAGGGCTACCAAGCATTAGGTATTGAGAAGTGATGAAATAGACAGGTTTAATTGCAGCAGGCAAAAAATAATCAGTCATAATAAAATCAGCAAGCGATAATATGAATTTGTTTGCAACATTAGAAGAAAAGAACGCTTAATGGCAGGTTGCAGAAAGTATAAACTTATAAATGTTTTGTTTGGATGAATGATTTTTCACGCACAGGAGTTTGAAAATAAACACCTGCAAAAAGCATCGCCCCAGCGGGCAGCGCTTTAGGTGATGCCTAAAACATATACATTTTTCTTCTGCAATACTTGCATAGGAAGGTTTTCCAGAATTGATTTTTTTAGAAGAATAAGCAACCGGGTTTTTGGAAACGATTTTAAAGAAATAAGACTAATCTCTCTAACGGGAGCCGGATGTTTAAAATAACGCAACATGTCTTTTTGTTCATCCTGCAGGTCGAGCGTTGCCAATTCAGGAAGGAGCGTAATACCACCATTTTTATTTACGAAACGTTTTAGGGTTTCAATACTGCCGGCTGCATAATCAACATGTTTTTCGAGCGACGAATTTTTCTGTAAAGCACAAAGGTTCAATACCTGGTTTCGTAAACAGTGCCCTTCTTCCAGCAACCACATACTATTCACATCTATATCACCAGGCAATAAATACTTTTTGGCAAAGATTTTTTCCTTTTGCGAAACATAGGCTACAAATTCCTCATTAAACAAAAATTCCTCCTTTAGTGCTGCATTGTTCAGCGGGGTAGCCATAATGCCAGCATCTAACGAACCATTCTTCAATTGACTAACAATGGTATCTGTAGTTAGCTCATGAATACTAAGCCTTACTGCCTTATGGGCTATGGTAAAGGCCTGAATAAATTGAGGCAGCAGGTAAGGCGCAAGGGTAGGAATAATGCCAAGCTTAATACTTCCTCCCACCACGCCCTTATCCTGCTCTACCAGTTCCCTAAGGGCGCTGGCTTCAGCTAAAATTTTCCTGGCCTGTTCCACAATCATAAGTCCGGTTTCAGTGGCCTCAACCGGACTGGTTCGAACAAAAATTTGCACGCCCAATTCCTGCTCTAACTTCTGAACCTGCATGCTAAGTGAAGGTTGGGTAATATGACATACTGCTGCTGCCTTAGCGAAATGCTTCTGGGTTTGCAGCGCTGCGATATACTCTAGTTGAACAAGGGTCATGATAGTTTTAGGCTATTGAACGATAAAGTTAATTGATTGTAACTATCTACTCGATCGGTTACTTTTGTCTGCTCTCCTCATTTCGATTTTTATGTGATAAACACAGACAATGATCAAAAAATTTTAAAACCAGAAATTACCAGTATGGAAAAAGAATTAAACGACATCAGCAAATGTCCCATGCACAACGGAAGCATGAAGCAGGCCGTTGCGGGAGAAGGAACCAGAAACCGCACATGGTGGCCTAATCAATTAAACGTAGGTATTCTGCGCCAGTATGCTTCGCTGTCCGACCCTATGGACAAAAATTTCAATTATGCTGAGGCTTTTAAAAGCCTGGATTTAAATGCGGTAAAAACAGATCTGCATGCATTGATGACCGATTCACAGGATTGGTGGCCGGCAGATTTTGGCCATTATGGTGGATTATTTATTCGCATGGCCTGGCACAGTGCAGGTACGTACCGCGTAACTGATGGTCGAGGTGGTGCAGGCATGGGCATGCAGCGTTTTGCACCTTTAAACAGTTGGCCGGACAATGTAAGTCTTGACAAAGCACGCCGTTTATTATGGCCAATTAAACAGAAATATGGTAAAAATATTTCCTGGGCTGACCTTATGATACTAGCGGGGAATGTGGCATTGGAAAGTATGGGCTTTAAAACCTTTGGCTTTGCCGGTGGCCGGGCCGATGTTTGGGAGCCGGCTGAAGATGTTTATTGGGGTTCAGAAACCACCTGGTTGGGTAATGAAGACCGGTATGGCAAAGGAGTTGAAGGCGTGCGTGAACATGGTGTTGTGTCATCTGACGAAGATGCAGACGGAAAGATTCACTCAAGAGACCTGAAAGAGCCCTTGGCAGCAGCGCACATGGGATTGATTTATGTAAACCCTGAAGGTCCTGATGGCAATCCAGACCCGATTGCGGCCGCTAAAGATATACGCACCACCTTTGCCCGTATGGCGATGAATGATGAAGAAACAGTAGCATTGATTGCGGGTGGACATACATTTGGTAAAACGCATGGAGCTGGCACATCTGACCATGTGGGCAAAGAACCAGAAGCTTCGGAAATGGAACTGCAAGGCTTTGGATGGGCCAACAGCTTTGGCTCTGGTAAAGCCGGCGATACCATTACCAGCGGACTGGAAGTAACCTGGACTACTACACCTACTCAATGGAGCAACAACTATTTTGAAAACCTTTTTGGATTTGAATGGGAGTTGACCAAGAGTCCGGGTGGTGCGCATCAGTTTGTAGCGAGGGATGCCGGAGAAATTATACCGGATGCTTTTGATCCATCAAAGAAGCATCGTCCAACCATGCTTACTACGGATATGTCGATGAGACTGGATCCTGAATATGAAAAGGTTTCGAGACATTTTCTTGAAAACCCAGATGCGTTTGCGGATGCATTTGCCCGTGCCTGGTTTAAGCTTACTCATCGCGATATGGGTCCTATTACCCGCTATCTGGGAGCGGATGTGCCTCAGGAAGAATTGCTGTGGCAAGATCCAATCCCTGCGGTAAACCATACCCTTGTAGATGATAATGATATTACGGCACTGAAAGGCAAAATTTTGAATGGTGGTCTTAGTGTTTCTGAATGGGCTTCTACAGCCTGGGCCTCGGCAAGTACATTCCGTGGGTCCGACAAGCGAGGTGGTGCCAATGGTGCCCGTGTACGACTGGCGCCTCAAAAAGACTGGCAGGTAAACAACCCTATTCAACTGGCAAAAGCTTTATCTATTCTTGAAGGTATTCAGCACGAATTCAATTCGACAGCTGATGGAGGAAAGAGAATTTCGCTTGCTGACCTGATTGTACTGGCAGGATGTGCTGCGGTGGAGAAAGCAGCTAAGGATGCGGGCTTCAACATCACGGTGCCATTTACTGCCGGTCGTATGGATGCTTCCGCAGAAAATACCGATGTAGAATCTTTTAAATTCCTGGAGCCACAGGCTGATGGGTTCCGTAATTACCGGAGGTTTAATGCTAATGCCTCCACAGAAGCGATGTTGATTGACAAAGCCCAATTGCTAACGCTTACAGTGCCGGAATTAACCGTTTTGATTGGTGGTATGCGTGCACTGAATACAAATTTTGATAGTTCGAAGCATGGCATATTTACGGATAGACCCGGTGTATTAACCAATGATTTCTTTGTAAATCTGATTGACATGGGCACAGCCTGGAAGGCAATGGGTGAAGACAAGGAAGTGTATCTGGGCACTGACCGCAAAACAGGCCAGCCTAAATGGACCGCTACCCGCGCAGACCTGGTGTTTGGTTCTAACTCCGAGCTAAGAGCAGTTGCCGAAGTGTATGCTAGTGCTGATGCAAAAGAAAAATTTGTGAATGACTTTGTAGCTGCCTGGAATAAAGTAATGAACCTGGACCGCTTTGATGTTAAGTAAGCTGTTTGAAAATAAAGTGTAAATGTAGGCGGTGGGTTTCCACCGCCTAGTTTTTTTAAGATTAAATAATCATATTAAACTTTGAAGTGCTGTTTCATTTCATTTTAAGATCATTATGTTTTTAAAATGTTCACTAAATATCCCGTCAATATCTCATTTTAGTAATTACTTTTCGATGTTAGATTCTGGAGAAAATTCTGACCAAAGCAGATGTATTTTTTTAAAATGCGGGAGCGATATAGGCCAAAAAAGGAGCTTAAAATTAAACACTTTATCGAGGTATAAATGAGGTACAAATGAAGTACAAGAATAAGATTATTAAGCAGATAATAAAACAAGAAAAAGGAATGTTATTAGGAACAAAAGAAGACTTAATATGCTGGTTTGAATCGATTTAATAATTATTTTTTTTGGTTGTTTCATGGCGTTTACTTTCCGATACAGAATTCAAAAAATGCAGTATAGCTAAGCATTTCAGAAATCGGGCAACAAAAGGGCAACATGAATTTTTAAATATGAAAAAAGAAAAAAACTCTTTTCAATTAATTAAAATCCATCTATCATTTAATAGAGACCTCTCCTGCTATTTCTCGCAAAGCAATTTAAAACCTGGTATTCACTTAATGCATTACACCAGTATTTAAAGATTAATGAAGCTAATCAAGGCGAATCGCTCACTGCTGTTACAATGGGTGAAACTTTACAGAAAGCTGGAAAGCGAATGATGGTATTTAGTTCAGGTTCTTCGGGGCAGGCATTTTTGCAAAACCATACCATAAGTGGCGGAGCAATTATAAACACTTCTATGATTTTGCCAGCCTCCCTTGAAAGAACAATTATTGATGAAATAGGTCCCATCCCGGCAAATACAAAACCTAATACTGCCCAACACAAATGGATCACTGATGCATTAATTAAATACGGCTTCGCATCTGATGGACCTGCAGTCAGCGCTATCTGGTTCTCAGACCCCGATGGTACTGCTCACAGTGATGGAATTGGATCACCATCAGCAATAAAGGCAATACAATCTGTCGATGAACAATTTGGCAGGATCATAAGCTCATTGAAAAGCAAAAACCTGGCGAACAGCTATAATATCATCATTTCAACCGATCATGGTTTTGTAACGCACAAAGGCAATCAGGGTCTTGCAGAATATTTGATTAAAGAAGGTTTGAAAAAGGACACAACATCGCAGGATGTAATAGTAGCTGAAGGAGCGGTTTATGTTAAAGATCACGATGCAGTTCTGATAAAGAAGATAGTAGAAAGGCTTCAGGCACAGGAATGGGTTGGAGCAATTTTTACAAAGGCTGCAAAACCTGGAAGTATGCAAGGATCTGTTGAAGGGACACTCTCGTTCGAAAGCATCCACTGGAACCATCCTGATCGTGCTGCAGACATTCTGGTTGACGAAAATTGGGACGATAGCAAAAATACAGCAGGCTATGCAGGAACAGGTTATGCACGAGGTGCTGCCGGTCATGGTGGGATTAGTCCATACGAGATTCATATTCCTTTGATCGTTTCGGGACCTGCCTTTAAAAAAGCTTTCGAAAGCAATTTGCCCACGTCTAATGTCGACATTGCTCCCACTGTGCTTTATCTTAATAAGATTCCAGTTCCTATCTTGATGGATGGTAGAGTTATGTTTGAATTATTGATGAATTCGAACGTAAAACCAGGAGAAGTAAAAGAAGAAATTATAGAAGCCCAGGTAACTAAAGCCTCCGGTTCGTATAAAGTAACACTCGAACGTTCTTTATTAGGAAAACACGAATAAGTTAACTATGCAAAAGTTGTAAGAACAAATCGCTAAAGTTTTTCTGTTCTTAATTACGACATAGAATCCTTCTTAAAAGCGAAGCGCGGCAGGATTGCAAGGATTAACAGGATGACGTTTTACTGCCTGCATTGTAACTTATGGGAAGATAGCTGCATAAGGATATTTAGTAGAAGTGAGTGACACAACCGGAGCTGAAAAAAGTTTAGAGGCCGACTACCAAATCCTTAAACACAAGTTGAAGCATTCGTACCTTAGCAACCAATCTATGAAAATGAAAAAAGTATTTTTAGCTGCCATTATTTTTTATAATACTTCAGCGTTTGCACAAACAATAGTGCAAAGAGACCCTGAGATAGAGCAAATGGTTAAAGAGGTGTCAGCCGATTCGCTACGGTCTTACATTCAACAAATGGTGAGCTACGGCACCCGCAACACCTTAAGTACTCAAAAAGATCCGAAACATGGCATTGGCGCTGCAAGAAACTGGGTATTGAGTAAGTTTAACCAGTTCGCTAAACTATCTAACGGAAGATTAACTGCGATTATTGATTCTACTACTTATGCTCCTGATGGCAGAAGAGTAGACACAGCCATTAATTTAGGCAATGTGGTAGCAACGCTAAAAGGAACTAATCCTAATGACAACCGGATTTTTTTAATTAGCGGCCACCTAGATAATATGCGCACCAGTGTAATGGACCGTACCGGTGATGCCCCCGGAGCGAATGACGATGGAAGTGGCAGCGCCGCAGTTATAGAATGTGCACGCATTATGAGTAAACATTCATTTCCTGCTACCATCATTTTTGTAACGGTAAGTGGTGAAGAGCAGGGTTTATTGGGCGCCACTTACATGGCAAATAAAGCTAAAAAAGAATACTGGAACATTGAAGCTGTTTTGAACAATGATATTATGGGCAGCAACAACAGCAGCGAAACAAATATTATTGACAATACTAAGATCAGGGTTTTCAGCGAAGGACTACCTTTTTATGAGCTGGATAAAAACGGAAAGATGATCAGGCAATTGGGACTCGAAAACGACGGCAAAGCCAGGCAACTCGCCAGGTATGTAAAAGAAGTTGGCGAACGGTATGTAGATAATTTGCAGGTGGTGATGATTTATAGAAATGATCGTTTTTTACGTGGCGGAGATCATACCCCTTTCGTTGAAAATGGATTTGCCGCCGTTCGCTTTACAG
>JBBPZJ010000388.1:0-2040 GCA_038199395.1 Chitinophagales bacterium | reverse complement strand
TTACCGGTTTCGAGTTCGCCTATCAGACTTTTTAATGCAACTATTTTTTCTTTATTAGTACCACTTATTAAAAGATAACTTTCAATTGTTGAAATTTGTTTTGTATGTAAACCTCTTTGAGAAAGTTCTTCTTTTACTTTCTCCATTCCGATCTTATCCAGCTTATCTATAGCGACCGTTATATCCATCATCTTGTCTGCACCTCCGCAAAGTTCTGCGAGTGCTGCTAATATTTTACGGCTATTAATCCTGATTTCGACACTTATCCCTAACTTTTTAAAAACTGTACTATAAATGCTTGTTAGCTCTGCTTCGTTCAATAAACTGTTGCTTCCTACTACATCTGCGTCACACTGGTAAAACTCGCGATATCTACCTTTTTGAGGACGATCTGCCCGCCAAACGGGTTGAATTTGATACCGTTTAAAAGGCATGGTTAGTTGACCAAAGTTCATAGCTACATATCGTGCAAACGGGATTGTAAGATCATATCGAAGCGCTCTTTCAGTCAGGCCCTTTATATTTTTCCCTTCCAGCACTTTATCAAAATCCTGTTTTGCCTGCACGTGTTTTGCAGGATTATCAAGCCCGTTGTTCAAAATCTTAAAAATCAACTTATCGCCTTCTTCCCCATACTTTCCCGTTAAGGTTTCAAGATTTTCCATTGCAGGTGTCTCTAGCGGTTGAAAGCCGTATAGTTCGAAAACATCACGAATAGTATTAAAAATGTAATTTCGTTTCCGAACTACTTCAGCCGAAAAATCTCTTGTTCCTTGTGGTAGTGTTGCTTTCATGTTACCCCAGCCCAAAGGCCTTTTACTTCTGTTTGATGATTAAATAAGCTATAAGCTAATAGCTATAAGCTGCAGGCTTTTGACTTATTTGCCTGATCGTAGAAAATTGTTGAAATTAAATAGAGTGCAGTAAAGGAGAATACTTCTTTACAATTGCATCGCATGCTTTATCCAGCATTTCATATACTTTATGAAAGCCTTCTTCTCCGCCATACCATGGGTCAGGAATTATTCTGTCTTCACCGGGATAAAGCTCGTTTAAGATCAAATCCACCTTGCCAGAGTCCCAGTTGCCAGCGCTTATCTTCTTTACGTGAAGATAATTCTCATCGTCCATCACATAAACTTTGTCGAAATTTTTGATGTCGTCCTGGGTGAAATACCGGCATTTTTTTTCAGAAATATCAATGCCGTAATGACGTCCAACTTTTTGAGAAAATTGATGGGGAGGACAACCTTCGTTGCGGCCTAGGGTTCCGGCACTGTCAACCACCCAATCAAGACCGGCTTTTTTTACCTTGTCTTTTAAGATCCCTTCCGCCATAGGGCTTCTGCAAATGTTACCCAGGCAAACCATTAAAATCTTCATAAAGCAAAGATAGTTAATAGCAGAAGTCAATAAGGGATCAATTCATTAAGGTAAATGAGATAATCGGTATTCATTTTTAAGGAATAAAGTGACCGTGAGCAGTGTTGGGCGATGTGAAATTATTTTTTACTCAGGCAATCTCTAGACAAACTTCAATACGCTAATTGCTTCAAAATCTCTCACTGTAGATTTAGCAGCCCTCGGATATTTTTTTACAACCATTAATTTGCTTTTTTTCTTTTTAACAAACGGCAAAGCAGAAAGCGTGATAATGCATGCAATTGTTGGCAAACAGCCGATAGGATTGAGGGGGATTGTTGGAGCACTTACAACAATTATCATTGCCATTGCTTTTAATATTACCACAAAACTTTCACCTTCAAGGAAATCTTTAATACGTTGTAGCAATAAGCCAGCACAATGAATAATTACTACTGCCATTAGCATAAGAGAATAGTAGCGGAAGTCGTATGTAAAACTTCCTTTCTTCATGTTTTCTATTGCATTGAAATTAATAAGGCCGATATGAAAACCCAAATGAACCAATATAGTAGCGGGCCAAAAAATATCAAAAAGCCGCCATCGGTCTTACCACAATAGATGATTTACGAACGGTAATTATTGACATAATCGAAGCGACAATAACGGAAACAATCA
>JBBPZJ010000387.1:0-6320 GCA_038199395.1 Chitinophagales bacterium | reverse complement strand
TTGCTGAACATTTATTTGAATCACTAGATGCACCCATTATACGTTGCGCTTCGTTAGATACTCCTGTGCCATTTAACGCTGCATTGGAAAAAAACTTTATGGCTGTAAACGCCTTATCGTCTTCTATCAAACAACTTTTGAGTTACTGACCTGATTTTATAAATCGGCTAAAGACAATGTCCTCGTCATTGCCCTTTTTTTACTTGTGTTGATGACATTTCTGCGTTTGTTAATGGCTTTATTTAAAATGAAAAAAAAATTTTTTTAAATTAAAAAATCATTCATCTTTACAACCTCTTAACAAACTAACAAGTGTTAGTTAGCCGAAGCTCTTACTTACTGACAATATCCTACAGGCTTCAATAGCACGTGACTATTCTTCACAAAATGTAGTGTATTGCAGAAAAGGTTTAGATAATACTTTTCCCGGTAGGAAAAAGAGACAGTTAAGTGCTTAAAAATAATATGGTGAACAAAGAGCTGGTTGGCCTTTAACGATTGCATGCGCTTTTTTCATTTTGCCAGCTCTTTTTTCGCCATTAATCTCCAAACTAAGTTTTAAGCTTTACAAATAAATATAATCGCAGCTATCAATTTTTTGATTCTTATAAGTGGGGCTTGACTAACTGTAATGCAAATTCCTTTAATAGTACTGCAAATTCCGCAAAGGTTACTTTGTACCAAAGTTGCATATTCATAACTTCAATTTTAAAAATTTACCTGAAAGGTTATTTACCGTACTCATTCTTCTTTTCTTATTTTTGAAATAATGCTTATATAAGGCCGTTAACTGAATCGGCAGAGGTATTACATTAATCCAAATTTGTAGAAAGGCAATGAGAAAAGAAATAACATCATGGTATAGTCCGGCACTAAGAAGAGAAATGCCAATAGCATCTTATGGTCATTATGGTTTTGCTATTTTGCTGATTCCCACTGCCGCGGCCGATTACCTGGAATATGAGCGTTTTCAACTTATACAGGCACTAGAACCTATTATCAACAGCGGAAAGCTTCGAATTTTCAGTATCGACAGCATGAATAAAGAGAGCTGGCTCAATTATCAGATGGAGCCTGCCCACAGAGCTATTCGTCATAACGAATTCAACCAATATGTTTTTAATGAGGTAGTGCCTTTTATTCGAGATGCTACCAGCAACGAAACTTTCATTTATACCTGTGGTGCTTCTTTTGGTGCGCTCCATGCAATGAACCTTTTTTGTAAACGCCCGGATATTTTAAACGGTGCTATCGCGATGAGCGGTGTTTATGACCTTACAGAATATACCAGGGGCTACTGGGATGAGCAAGTATATTACAACAGTCCCATGCATTACATTCCAAACCTCTCAGATCCATTCTACCTCGACAAGTTAAAAGCAAGTCATCATATACACCTCTGTACAGGAAGCGGCGATTTTGAAGACCCTGACAGTTCGAGAAGATTTGCTTCAGTTTTGTTTGATAAAGGTATTTGGTGCGATCTCGATATATGGGGTTCTGACATACGACACGATTGGGCGACCTGGTGCAACATGTTGCCGTACATTCTTAATAATAAATTTCAATAAAAACAATCTAAAAAGAAAGAGGAGATTTTTTATTCAACATGGCACAAAAATTTCATCCCTTTGATTGTTGAATAAATTATTTAAATATACTCTTAAGGGACTTGCCATTTTTATTAGTGTGCTTGTGCTTGTTTACATTATTGCATACATATATATATCTGCCAATAAAAAAGAAATAATTTCTCAAATTAAAGAACAGGTGGCAGATAAGTTAAATGGTGAAGTACAAATAGAAAACATCAGTCTGGGTTTTCTTGCGCAGTTTCCAAGCATTTCTGTAAAACTCGAAAAAGTATCTATCAAAGACACCCTTTTCAATCAACATAAACATCCCTTCTTCGAAGCAAATAAAGTTTTTGTCAGCATAAGTGCCATAAATCTTATTAAAAGAAATAATCCATTAAACGGCATACAGATAGAAGGCGGAAACTTATATATTTATACCGATACATCAGGCTACACTAATTCTTATCTTTTAACACCAAAAGACGAAATAAACAAAGTAAAAACAACATCGACAGCTAAGTCTGAAATAGAAAGTGTTAAGCTGATAAATGTGAGAATGGTAGTAGACGATCGAAAGAAAAAAAAACTATACGATTTTGCCATTAATAAATTTAACTGTAAAATCAATAATACCGACTCTGCACTCACTCTAAAAACAACAAACGATATTCTTATTCATAACCTGGAATTTAATACTGACTCTGGCAGTTTTGTTCATGAAACACCCTTAAAAGGAGACTTTAAAGTGCAGGTTAACAAAAGCAGGAAACAACTCAATGTTCAAAACAGCAATATCCGTTTGAAAAATCATCCGTATGCTATATCTGGTACTTTCAATTTTACCGAATCTCCTACATTTGCTCTTAAAGTATCTACTAAAGATGTTAATTACGAGGAGGCTCAAACTTTACTAACTCCAGGAATAATTACATCCTTATCTCTTGTAAAGATTGAAAAACGGCTAAATGAGGTGACTGCTGATATTAGCGGGCCATTAAAAGGAGGCGACCCTCTGGTGATTATAAAATGGAAGGTGAAAGATAACAACATTGTATCTCCTTTTGCAAGCTTTACAAAATGTTCGTTTGATGGCTCTTTTACCAATGAATTAATTCCGGGGTTACCAAGAAAAGATCCAAACTCCAGGCTACAGTTTCATAACTTTCGGGGAAACTTTGAAGGACTAACTGTGACCTCACAAAATATCTATATCGACAATTTACTGTATCCCATAATCAATGCAGATATTAAAACAGATTTTAACCTTCCTCAACTGAATAATCTTCTTGGAAGCACCACGTTAGATCTGCACGAAGGAAAGGGCTCTTTAGATGTTACGTATTCTGGCCCAATGCGTCACAATTCAAATAAAAATACTTTTCTAAGTGGTAAAATGACTTTTTCTGATGGGGTAATTATGTATCATCCCAGGGACTTGCCAATGACAAATGTTTACGGCAATATTGTTTTTAAAAAGACGGATGTTTATGTTAATGACTTCAGGGGAAACGTAAAGGGTAACAAAATAATTATGAGTGGCAACGGAAAAAATTTGCTTGCGCTTATGAATACCAGTCCTGGAAAAATTCTTCTGGATTGGAATATTTATTCGCCTTCTTTGAACCTGAACAGTCTTACTACTCTTTTAAAACAAAGAACCAACATAAGAAAAGTAGCCGCAAAATCAAAATTGGGAAGTACTGCGCAAAATTTAGACGCAATAGTTAACCAGGCCAATTTCAGATTGAGCGTCAAGGCCGATGAATTAACCTTTAAACGATTTACGGCAACAAACCTTAAAGCATCAATTGGACTTATAAATGAAAACTGGATCTTAAATACAATCAGTCTGCAACATGCAGGAGGGGCTATGGCTATTAGCGGGAATCTTACCGTTAAAAATAATAAATACTATGAGTCGAATATAAAAGTGAACATGGATAATGTGGATGTGAATAAAGTAATGTATGCCTTTAATGATTTTGGGCAAACGGGAATAACACATGAAAACCTGCGTGGAAAACTAACTTCAACCATAGCGATGAAAATGGAAATTGACAGAGATCTGCAGGAAGCCCCCAAAGATATTACTGGTTATGTTGACTTTTCCCTGAAAAAAGGAGCTTTACTACATTATGCACCGCTTGAAAAGATTCAACAGATTGCGTTTAAAAAAAGAAATTTCAGTGAAGTCTACTTTGCGGAATTGAAAGACCGGCTCGATATAAAAAATAAAGAAATTACCCTTAACCGCATGGAAATTCAATCCACTGTCTTAACCCTTTATGTCGAAGGTCTTTATAGTATTGTTGGTAAAAATACTGATATTGACATCCAAATCCCGTTAAGCAACCTTAAAAAAAGAGATGAAGATTACAGGCTCGAAAATAAGGGAGCAGACTCAAAAGGCGGTGCAAGTATTTTTGTAAGGGGCAGACCGGGGCCAGATGGAAATGTCCAATTTAAAATGGACTTATTTAAAAAGTTTAGAAAAAAGGATAAGGGAGTGATTACATCTGATAGCACAAAGGTTAAATCCTGAACGGGGTTTCTCTATTTGTTAAACTATCATTAGGCGGAAATACTTTAGCCCCGAGAATTAATATTCGTTTTCTTTCAGCATCGCATGTTTAAGGCAGTTTAGACAATTAAAAGCCCATTAAAGAACCGACTGGGTTATTCAATTTCTAACTAATTAGCTATCACGTATCTTGTAGAGATTAGAAAACAAGGTGTTCTTTATTTTTGATTTTTTCGTTGGTTAACTCAGCCACCATTTGAACTGACGCTATAGATTTAATAGTTGTAATAATATGGCTGCATTTGCAGTCGTCAACATGGTCACCTTTCATAAGTAACATAAAGTCCATATGCTTAAACTCAGGCAATAAGTATTCGCCATCGCAATGGTTATGAAAGAGGTAATATTTTAAGAAGTTGTTCTCCTCATGCTGATAAACAGAAAAGAAATACTGCCGGTTTTTTCTTCGTAATTGCTTATCAATTTCCGTATCGAGCCGAAAATTGAAGCCTAACAGGTTATTTAATTGCCAACAAAACTGATAATTTTTAATAGGAGCCATAATACCTATTAGCCGTGTATCTGAAAAAAAATCGTCTGTGATAGCGTCGTTATCAAGTATAAGTTTCATAAGAGTGTAAAGTTAAAATTTAACGACAAATGCTTCAGGTTTTAGATCTGAGGTTTTGAAGTAGACGAAATACGAAAAGTGGAAACTTATATTTAAACAGCTTTTAGTGAACTGAACTGCTTGTATTGGTTTAATTAGAATAAGTTCTACTGCGGTTGCTGAAAATGAAATCCATTATCTTCAATTTTTTCCTTTACTGCTTTCCCATCTGTTTAAAGCTATTGGTTGTTTCAGGTGCTTTGGCTAATACTGATTTACCTTTGGTTTCCGTCCCCTCAACCAGCCTGCTAATCATTTTTGCTATCTGCGTTTCTCCCGCATAATCTACCGGTCCATCTTCATCAGTCACCCCAGATGATGGTGAGAGTGAGGCAGAAGTAAACAATAATTGAGGTATTCCCTTTTTAGAAAAAATAGCATAAGGATCAGAAATTGCATTTAAGCTGTCAATAGTCAGATCAACTTTTTTATCGGAAGAAATAGACGAAAAAACATTCTTCCAAACGGGTAACGAGCCGGCTCCGCGGACAAACAACTTTTTATTGTCATTATACCCGCCCGGCATCTCTAAACTGATCATGTAATTTATGTTACTCTTTATTGTTGAGTTTTCGAACCAGTAATTTTCAGCTATCGGGCTTTTTTCAGGTCCTCCGAAGGCAATAAAGAGATAATTATTATTTTTTGCTTTCGATGCAGATAATAGTCGTGCTAATTCAATCAGCATAGCAATTCCATTCTTGTTATCTCCCGATACCAAAGGCGTTGATTTTTGTATATTTTCGCTTTTGGAAATATTTGCATTAAAAGCAGTATAGTGCGCGCCAATTACTATTGTTGAGGAAGCTGAATTATCAGTGTATCCGATTACATTACTTCCGCTTACTTTACCCTCGTCGAAAGCAACATTTAAATCGATATCAAGCATGTCGGAGTGATCGTTAAAATATTTTTTATGGCCTTCCTGCGTGATGTACATAACGGGTATTGCTGTAGCTGTAGCAGCTAATTTGTTCTTGCCCTCAAAAGTAAGGCTGTCAGCTACCTTGCTGGAATTATAAACAAGTAAGGCTGTTGCACCTTTCATGGCAGCTCTTGCTGTTTCTTTTCTTATAATCTGTTGAAGAGGAGTTCCCTGATTTTTTGAATTATCATCGGTCAATTCTTTTAAATCGACAAACCAGGGAAGGCCTCTTTCCCTTAGAGCCATAGCCGGCATTCCCGTTACTTTTTTTTCTGCCGAGTACTCCAGAGGAAAAAATTCTTTATGCAGCTCCAGCGGTTGATTGTTAACACTTAAATAAGTTGAAGGAGCTATTTTTTTTCCATCATCAACAGAGTAAGCCTGAATAAAACTATTGTCGCTTTTTGGCTTCAGGCCAATTGCTTTAAACTGGCTACTTACATATTCTTCAACACCTGACTGTGTTGTTTTTGAATTTGCGAGATTTTGTACATGGCTTTTAAGATTGTTTATAACAACGAGGTTTGCTCTTTGCTGAGCTTCTAAAGCTTTTCTTTCCTTGCGTGACTGTGCAAAGAGCAACGTTGGAAAAATAGCCAGTAACAACAGCAGTAACTTCATATAAAT
>JBBPZJ010000386.1:0-7855 GCA_038199395.1 Chitinophagales bacterium | reverse complement strand
AGGAGCATCAACTGAAAGATTTTTTAAATAAGATAGCGCTTCCAACCCATCAGACACCGCAACTAATTCTACGTTTTTTGAATAATTGATGAAAGCTTCCGTTACAAATTGTATATCGTCGGTATCATCATCTGCATATAAAACAATACTTTTAGTTGACATTGTCTTTGTCATTTCTGTCGTTTAGGGAATGTGAAAATATACAAAGAAATTGTGATTACGGTTAAAGGTAAAACGGTCAACAATTTTCAGTAAAACGTGTACCTGATTGTTTAGAAGCATGAGGTATAAAAATGTCAATATTAAAGGCCTGTAGTTATCTATTATAAGAGCCGCTCAATTTTCGACCATGCTTTACTTAGGTCTACATCGCATTTTTCCTTAAAAATCTTACAGCCATTTTGAATAAAATTTACTTTTTTAAAACTAATTGTATATTTTTCTGACTAGCGCTTACATGTATAAAAAAATCAACTTTTTCTATGCTTATAATAATCAGCGATCTACACCTTACCGATGGCACTTCCGGCGAAATTATTAGTGACTCAGCTTTTCGCCTGTTTAAAAATAGAATTAGCGATATGGCTTATGATGCCTCCTGGAGATGCGATGAGAATAATAGCGAGTATTATAAACCGGTTGAGAGTATGGACATCTTGTTATTAGGTGATATAATTGATATGATTCGTTCAGAAAAGTGGAATAATAGTTTAGATAACATGATGCCCTGGACCCAAAAAAGACAAGCCGATTTTTTTGAAAATATAGAAAAAATAGCCTCAGGAGTTTTGTCGTTTAATCAATCATCTTTTGAAATATTAAAGGGTATTTCAGAAGGTGATGTAGTCATTCCAAAAGAAATGAGGAAAGCTAATGAAGACGAAAAAGCTGAACAAAAAATAAGATATAAAGCAAGCGACGAAAGAGTATCGATAAAAGTGAATATCTACTACATGATCGGTAATCATGATTGGTTTTTTTATATAAACGATTCTCGCATAAATAACATTCGCAATAAGGTAATTGACGATTTGGGATTAGCAAACGAGAAAAACAAACCATTCCCTTATGCATACAACGATAGCAAAGTAATACAGGAAATACAGGAGGCACACAAAGTGTTTGCAGAGCATGGCGACAGGTTTGATAAAACGAATTACCAAACTCCTCATCGGGATGCATCTTCCGTAGGAGATGTAGTGGTAATTAAACTGCTGAACGAAATACCTAAAAAGATCGAAGAATGTATTAGAAAAAGTAAAAAAAGTGCAGGTTCAGATGAAGAAATCAATTCGTTTGTTAAGCAGTTGCGTGAAATAGATAACTTAAGACCATATAGCCTTGCCCCATCCTGGATATCACAGGTATTAAGAGAAACAAAACTGGATAGCGAGGTTGTTAACAAAGCTATTAATAAAGCACTGGGGTCGGTATTAGAAAACTTTCAGACTAACGAGCTCGTTTCAGAAGATCACTGGTTGGGATTAAAAATGAAGTTTGCAGAATTTGTAGCAGAATTTTTTAGCGTGGAAACGCTTGGCAATATCATGAGTCATTTAGGGTTTAGTAAAGACCAGTTTGAGTCGTACAGGCAACATGCGATAGAAGTTTCGAAAGACGAGGATAGAGATTTTTTTGTAATGGGACATACACACTATGCAGAAGTCGTTCCTATGAATTCTTATGTTTACAATGATAAAAAAAGAAATAAAATTTATATAAATACCGGCACGTGGAGGTCAGTTCATTTTCAGGGAGAAGCAGATAAAAACAGTTTTATAAGCTATAAAACAATGTCTATTGCAGGATTTTTTAAACCGAATGAACGCAAGGGTGGTGCTTTTGAATTCTGGACCGGGTACCTGGCATTGTAGTTTCTTTACGGCGATTATCTTCTAAAAAAATCAGATGACATTATGCAGTAATTTACAACTGCATTTTAGGAATATTGTTTGGTATGATTAATCGCCCCTTAGTTTTAGATGCTATCTCTTCAACCGATACTCCAGGCGCTCTTTCGACTAATAAAAATCCTTCATCTGTTACATCGATTACCGCTAAATCAGTTACTATTTTTTTTACGCATCCCACACCAGTTAACGGAAGAGTACAACCAGGTAATAGTTTACTCTCTCCTTTAGGGTTTGTATGTTGCATGGCAACAATTATGTTTTTAGCACTAGCAACCAGGTCCATAGCGCCACCCATACCCTTGACCATTTTACCGGGTATTTTCCAATTGGCAATGTCACCATTTTCACTTACTTCCATAGCCCCTAAAACAGTTAAATCAACCTTTCCGGCTCTTATCATTCCAAAGCTTTCATCGCTATCAAAAAAAGCCCCTCCGGGGATAACAGTTACAGTTTCCTTTCCGGCATTTATAAGGTCGGCATCCACATCTTCTTCCTGAGGGTAGGGGCCCATACCAAGTATTCCATTTTCGCTTTGAAAAATTACTGTCAGGCCAGGACGTATATAATTACTTACCAAGGTGGGTATACCTATTCCGAGATTAACGTACATTCCATCTTTTAGCTCCTGAGCTATTCGCTTAGCTATTCCAAACTTATCAAGACTCATGCAGAAGGATTTAAATATTTAGAGATATGCGGCATTTGCATCGCTGCCTTATACTGGTTAAATAAAGTGTCTGACATAAAGGGATTTAACGTTGCAATTTTTTCTAGTCCATGCTTAACCACTCCAGCTATTTGCTCTACATTCTTCGCATCTAATCCATTTTCTAAAAAAGCATTTTCTTCTCCCGCCGCCTCGTCGATTTCTATGTCATCTGCATCGTCTAACAATAAGAGAACACCAATAAGTGCAAACCATTGATCAACTATTTTCCCGAAATAAAAGTCAGGAAAATCTATTGTAACCAATGAAAATAAAAAAGCGTCTCCCCGATGCAAAGATTTAAAAGGCATTGCCATTCTTTTCAATAGATTATCCTCTTCTGCCTTAAAATAACTGCTCACAATGCAAAACCACAATGGGTTTACACATCTTTCTTTTACCAGATCTTCACACTTCTCAATAGCAGTATCACGAGAGATTGCAGAAGTTTCTTCCAGGGCACTTAAATGACCAATTTCCTCCATAGATTCGATAAATTTTGCAGACAACAATTGCTCCTTATCGAGGCCCAACTTATATAACAAGTCAACTATTAGTGGAATAAACAAATAACCGGGAGATGGCCTCAGATACAAAAGCTTTTCATGCCAATACAGATTATTAACCGGCGGTTCTCTATCAACAAAAAATCGGGCTATTACTTCATCTATCCCATATTGACTTACTAAATACCTTGTTGAAATAAACATTATTCGTGCTATTATTTGATCAGCCTCACGGTTCTTCGCTCAATCCGCTTCTCATAATTGATGCCCTTAAATATTCGCTTTACATAAATTCCAGCAACATGAACATCATCAGCATTCAATTCTCCAGGTTTTACTAACTCCTCTACTTCTGCAATGGTTATATTTCCAGCCTTTGCCATAGATGTAGAAAAATTACGGGTAGTTTTACGAAATACAAGGTTGCCCAACTCATCCCCTTTCCATGCTTTTACCAGAGCAAAATCTGCATGCAACGCATGCTCCATCAAATACATTTTACCATCAAACTCTCTACATTCCTTACCGTTTGCTACCTCTGTGCCGTATCCGGCCGGAGTATAAAAAGCAGGAATTCCCATTCCTGCCATTTGTATTCTTGTAGCCAACGTTCCTTGCGGAATAAGATCAACCTCTAGCTCTCCTGTTAAAAGCTGTCTTTCAAATTCTGCATTTTCACCTACATAGCTACTCAACATTTTTTTAATTTGCCTTGTACGCAGCAACTTGCCCAGTCCGAAATCGTCAATGCCGGCATTATTGGATATACATGTAAGACGTTTAACGTTTTTTCTCACCAAAGCTGCTATACAGTTTTCGGGTATTCCGCACAAACCAAATCCTCCCAACATGATCGTGCTTTCATCCTTGATATCTTCAATTGCTTCATCAGCGTTCTTTACTACTTTTTTCATACTATTTTCTACTGCTTAATGAAATTAAAAAGGTGCTCAAATTTATTTAACAGGTTTAGATGGTGCTTTCGATTTTTCTAATGCTACTTTTTTTCGGCTAATATTTTCATACAAGGAGTCAAACAATCCTTTTTGAATATCGGGGTGTTGTTGATAGTATTTGTAACTCAGGTAAAATTCCTTTCTCGTAGTTTTGTTAACTTTAAAAACCTCTTCGTATAACTCACTTCGTTTTTTCTTTATATTGACCAAAGTGTCTTTGATTACGAAACTATTGACAAATTCATCAATACGAATAAGATCATACGTTACGTGTTGCATTTTTTCAGGGGAAAGAATCCCCTTCGGCACAGGACTTGAAGAACAGCTAGCTAAAATCATCAGGAGAAAAATTATTATCGTTCTCGTCATTTTAATTCCTGTTGGTATTTTGATATATTGGCTACATCTAATTTTTGTAAAGCCTCTACTGCTCTCGATTTTTCGGGGGGTGGAGCCTTCTTGAATATTTGGATAAGTTCCTGCGACTTACCAATCATAAAAAACTGCACAATCATTGAGTTAGGATTATCCTGATTAATGGACTGAAGCTGTACTAACGAATTGAGAATTTTTGTTCTTGCATCAACCTGATTTTGATACATAAAGTCCAGTCCCGAACGATAATAATTATAAATAACGTCGTGAACCAAGTTGAACCGTGTATTTAAAAAATTTTCCGCTAGCCAATATCTGTTTCTTGAACCGTCAAATGCCTTCCATCCACTTATGCTTCTATTTTCCGGAGCATTATTTACAATATTTTGTGCTTTCTGAAAATAGACATCGCCGCCTTTAGGCGCAAAGGAATCATAATCAAGGCCTAAAATAATATTTATGTAAAATGCAAATGTTGCCGTTAAGTTACTTGCCAAAGCGTCGGTTCCCTGTACCCGGTTCTCATTAAATTCAACCGGTTGGTACTCGACATATCTAAAAGTAACATCAGCATCCTGAAAATTAATCAGTGCAGTAGAATAGGAAGAATTATATACAGGCCTCGCTGCTTGTATTGTTAAACTTGCTTTATAAACATTTGTTTCTACTACGCTTTCGACATTAAGTAAAAAACTGCATTCAATTCTTTCCTGCGGCTGCACAGCATCGCCCGTCCATTTTCTGTCGTTGATGAAGTTGGTTAATTGAGACTGTAACGTTTGAAATACTTTTTTATCAACAGTATTAGGTACCCTGGCTGCTACCACTGTTACTTTTGCTTGCAGTTCCTGTCCTTCTGAAAAAAGATGGAAAACGGAAAGAAATAGCAGCAATAAAACACTATGCTTTTTCATTCATCTTCTTTTTAATTAAATCAGCAATATCGTTAGCGACCGATCTTTTGCTTTTGGATTCAAAAACAAAAGCCATTTTCTCTCTATCAAAAATAGTTACTTTATTGGTGTCTTTTCCAAAACCGGCTGTTGGATCTTTTAAGCTGTTTAGGACAATTAGATCCGCATTTTTAGAAGACAATTTATTTAAAGCATTTTCGACTTCATTTTCCGTTTCTAAGGCAAATCCAACTATAAACTGTTTGTGTGATTTTAAAGATCCCAAGCTCTTTAAAATGTCATTAGTTTTAACCAGATCAATTTGAAATTTGTCTTCATTTTTCTTGATTTTCTGTGCTGCTATAAAATTTGGTCTATAATCCGCAACTGCTGCTGCCATAATTGCAATGGTGCAGTTTGGAAATAAAGCAATCGTGGCGGTGTACATGTCTTGTGCTGATGTTACCCTCGTGACTTTTATACCTTTATAGCAAACTTCTATGTTTACAGGACCACATACAAGTTGTACTTCAGCCCCTTTTTCGTAAAAAACTTCTGCTAAAGCAATGCCCATTTTACCGCTTGAATGATTTCCTATAAACCTCACAGGGTCTAACGCCTCATAGGTCGGTCCCGCTGTTATTAAAACTTGAGTCCCTTCAAAATCTTTTGCCCTAAAATAGTTTTCTACAAGGTGGGTAACAATGTCTGCCGGCTCGGCCATTCTACCTTCACCGAAAAGTCCGCTTGCTAATTCACCGTTGACCACCGTTATAACAGCATGCCCAAATTCTGCTATCATCCGAATATTTCTATTTGTCGCCGGATGGTGCCACATATCTTCATCCATAGCCGGCGCTACAACAACAGGGCACGTAGCGGATAAATAAGTAGCTAATAAAAGATTATCACAAATTCCTGTGGCCATTTTGGCCAAAGTATTACAACTTAATGGGGCAATTAGCATAACGTCTGCCCATCTTCCTAGCATTACGTGATTGGCCCATGTATCTTCGTCGGCCAACTCATATAATATTTTGTGCTTACTCAAGGTAGCCAGGGTAAGAGGTGAAACGAAATCTTTGGCAGCAGGAGTCATTACAACCCTTATTTCGGCACCCGCTGAAGCAAGCAAACGAACAATAAGTACAGATTTATAAGCAGCAATGCTACCGGTGATACCAAGAAGTATTTTTTTACCACTTAACATGAAATCTCCGTAAATAAAAAACGACAGTTTTATTAACTGCCGTTCTATTTTAAATTTATTGAATTATTATTAACTAAAAAGATCAGAATCATTTTTACGATAATAAATTTTATCCTCCATAAACTCGTGAGTTGCTAAAATTGCAGGGTTAGGCATTCTCTCATAGGCTCTAGAGATTTCGATTTGTTCTTTATTCTCGTGAACTTCTTCGAGGCTATCAGTATGAGTAGCAAATTCTTCAAGCTTATTATGCAACTCTTCTTTTAAAGTAATATTTATCTGATTAGCTCTTTTAGCTATTATAGCAATTGACTCGTACAAATTACCAGTTCTTCCCTTAATGTCAACCAAACTTTTCGTCTCAACCACGCTTGCAGTATTTGTACTAAGCTGCCTTCTTAGTTTGCTCATTTTTCGAATTTATATTATTTAAAGATTGTGTTTTATAGTATTCCACCGTTTTACCTAGTTTACTGTCTGGAAATCTATCAATAAAATCGGTACACTCAGCAACTACCTTATCGTACCTTTCAGCTTGCCTTTCTTCTATGCTGTTGTTGGCGTAAAGGTAGTAAGATTTTATTACTGCTAATTTATATTCATCTGCTTTCTGCGTATCAGGATAGTTATCGATCAAAGCACTAAAAGCAATAGCAGCCGCTTTATAGTACCCCAGATTGTAATATAATTCCGCACTCTTAAAATCCTTTACCTCTAGTTTAGCTCTTGCCTCGTCTATTATTTTTGTAGCCTCTTCAACCCTGGCAGAACCGGGATGGGTATTGATAAACGCTTGCATTTGCCCCATTGCCTTTGTAGTATTTGTCTGATCTAATTCGGCTTTTGGTGACTGCTTGTAATAACAATAAGCCCGCATGAAATCAGCCTCTTCTGCCTTTCCACTATTAGGAAAAGTTTCTACAAAGGTTTTGAATAAATTTTCCGCGCTTGTATAATCCCGGAGGTAATATGATGTATAGGCATATTTATAGTAAAGATCTTCAAACTTAGCAGTGCCTTTAAAAATCGGGAAAAGATCCTCAAATAAAACCTGGGCATTATTGTACTTTTTCTGTGCATAATAATTTTCAGCCATCTTCAGTTTGTAATCATTGTCCGTGCTCTTCAATGTTCTAGTTAGTTTATTAGCGCATGAACAAAAAATAACCACTAAAACAAATACATAAAAAAATTTCACCATAATAGTGTACAATTAGTCAAAACCGGCAAATTAAGATGCCAAGACTTAATGCAACAAATTGTTTAGTTAATAATTACATAATAAAAGCAATT